>NZ_CABSQO010000015.1:0-93876 GCF_902479755.1 uncultured Tissierella sp.
ACATTGTACCATACAGAGGTTGGAGTCCTCAATTTTCATTTAAGTTTACAAAACGATATTTTATTTATGGAGGCGTGTTATGAATAACAAGATAAAAATTGGAATAGTAGGGTACGGAAATCTAGGTCAGGGAGCTGAACTAGCTATAAATCAAAATCCAGATATGGAACTCATTGCCATATTTACTAGAAGGGAGCCTAATTCATTAGACACAGAATCTAAGGTAGAAAACATCTCTAATATACTAGATTATAAAGATAAAATCGATGTAATGATACTATGCGGAGGTTCAGCAAAGGATTTAGATGAACAAGGACCTATGGTAGCAGAATACTTCAACACAGTAGATAGTTTTGACAACCATGGAAGAATTCCTGAATACTTTGATAAAATTAATGGTGTATCATCTAAATCAAAGAACTTGAGTCTTATATCTATTGGCTGGGACCCAGGACTCTTTTCACTTAATAGACTGTTAGGTCAGTGTGTATTACCTAATGGCAGAGATTATACCTTTTGGGGCAATGGAGTGAGTCAAGGTCATTCAGATGCCATAAGAAGAATTAAAGGTGTAAAAAATGGAGTACAATATACTGTACCCGTCAAAGAAGTTCTAGATAAGGTCAGAAATTGTGAAGATATAAATGTTCCTCCCTGTGAAAGGCACAAAAGAATTTGTTACGTAGTATGCGAGGATAATGAGGATTTAAATAGAATAGAAAACGAAATAAGAATTATGCCTAATTATTTTGCAGGATATGATACCTCTATATCTTTCATATCTGAAGAAGAGCTAAAGATAAACCATAGTAAGATGCCTCATGGAGGATTTGTCATTCGAACTGGTAATACTGGACTTGATACTAAGCAAAAAATGGAATTTAATTTAACTCTTGAAAGTAATCCAGAATTTACCTCATCAGTTTTAGTCGCCTATGCTAGAGCAGTCCATAGAATGGCATGTGAAGGCAAAACCGGTGCTATAACTATATTTGATGTTCCCCTAGGATACTTATCACCTAAGACAGGTGAAGAATTGAGAAAGGAATTACTATAGAAAGCTCATAGTATGCTTATATAAAATATTTTAAGGGCATCATCTTTTTGAAAGGATGATGCCCTTGGTTTTCATTATATTTCTAATCCAACTATAAATTTAACCCTGCAATCCATTTTCTTGACGTTCCATATTCTCTACAACTACGTCAAATATCTCTCCTAGGGAAGCACAATATTCTAGCACCTTCCATGGAGTGGCTGTATGGAAATGAATCTTTATTAAATCCTTATCGCCTACAGCAAGGAGACAATCACCTTCAATATTTTTTGTAATATATTCATTTATTGCATCTTCTGAAAGATCATGACCTGCAATTAACAGCTGGGTATCAAATTTGTATTCAAGCATAATTTATTCTCCTTTTTTCTTTTTTGCAAATCTTTATTTTAAAAATATATTTATTAACTTTCACTTTGATGAACAGAGAATTTACTATCTGATACTCTTATATCTTTCTATATTATCATCATTCAAAAACTCATATGCATTGTTTATTTGTTGAAACATTGTTGTTGCATCTGGGGATTTGTTTAAATCCGGATGATACTCCTTTGCTTTTTTTCTATATGCTAATTTTATTTGATACTTATCTGATTCATATCCAACACCTAGCAAATCACAACTCTTTTCGTATTTATTTTTGAATTCAATATTTGGATTTACATAGGTATTTCCATAACCCGTATTTTGATAGTTTCCACCGTAGTTCCCATATCCACCGTAATTATTTCCTCTTTGAGAATTTTGGTACTCACTCCATTGTCTGAATCTTTCTTCCCATTGTCTCTGTTCTTCCGCCTGTCGTCGTTGCTGCTCTTTTCTTCTTTTTTCTTCTTCCATCCTCTTGTACTTATTTCCATACTCATTAAATGATCCAAATTCAGCTTTTCGTCCATTTATTAAGTTGTCAGCATGATCAAATAGAAACTCAGTTATCATATACCTTATGTATTTTAAATAGGATACAAACTTTGTTCCTAATATTGGAAATATAACTAGAAAAAGTATAGTAAAAAATGTTATGGGATTAAATAATAGCGCTGGCCCTAATACCATAATCAATAAACAGCCACCCATTGATATAAGAGCAAGAAATCCTCTCCCAATATTTATTACAAGCCCTACTATAAATTCTACAATACCAATGAAAACATCAAATATTACAGAAGTAACACTAGCAATGCCATATAAAGTTTTACCCCATATCTTGTTAAATATATTCATTTAGCGACCTGCTCCTCTTTATTAAATTAATCCTATTATGTTCTTTTTTCAAATTTTTCCTTACATTTTGGACAAGTAACAACTAACTTTCCTTTTCCCTTTGGAAGTCTTAACCTTGAATTACAACTCGGACATTTAAGGTATTTATGAGTTTTCCTGTCTTTGAAACGACTTTCAATATTTTTAAACCGGGAATAAACAGGACTCATAAAAATTGCAAACTTATAATTTTCCATTCTACGCTTAGAAATATCCTTTGAAAACATTCTAAAAATACTTATGCCCAAAGGCACATAACCAATAAATGAAATTAAAGGAATATTAGCTAATCTACCAGATAAAGTCAATAGCAAAGACAGTAGTATTAATACGATTGAAAGCTGATCTCCACCATATCTTCCATTCATAAGCTTATTTAACCAATTCATATGCATTTCTCCTAGTTTATATTTTGTTAATATTTTACTATTAATACATTAACTTTGCAACATATCTAAACTTATTTCACTAAATACTCTACAAACTTTTCTGATGAAGGGGATAGAGAAACTCCTTTTAACGAACAAATTCCAATACCCCTTTTAGGAATATCTTCTAAAAGATTAACCTCATAGAGACACCCTCCATATAGATAATCCTCTGAAAATTCTCTAACTACACAAGCCAGTCCCAATCCTATTTTAGCAAATTCTAGAAGTAAATCATGAGAACCTAGTTCAATTTCTGGAATTACTTTTATTCCCTTGGAAAATAGATAGCCTTCTACATACTGTCTTGATCTTGATCTATTATCTAAAAATATTAGAGGATAGTTTAATAACTCTTCATAAGTAATGGTCTTTGAAATCATATCTTTATATTTCTCACCAAATACAAAAATATCTTGTATATCTTTACACTTTCTTATATCTAACGAGTTATCCTTTACTGGTAGATTACATATTCCAATATCTATTTCACCTGATTTTATCAAATTACAAAGTTCTTCTGTAGTACGGTTAATTATTTTCAACTTAATATTAGGATATGATTTATGAAACTTTTCTAGATATGGCAATAAATAATATCTAGAAATTGTATCACTAACTCCAATTTTTAACTCTCCCTCTTTTAAATCTCTAGACTCCTTTATCTTTTTTTCACCTGTGTCTAATAAACTAATTGCAGAATTAGTATATTCAAACAGCATTTTTCCCTCATTTGTAAGTATTACTCCTCTCGGTGTACGGGTAAAAAGTCTAATTTTCAGTTCATCTTCTAGTTGCATTATAGCTTGGCTTACGGCAGGCTGCGTCATGTATAATTCCTTAGCAGCCTTGGAAAAACTTTGACATCTTGCTACCTTATCAAATATTTTATAAAGTTCTAACCTAATAGACATATAACCACTCCTTATATCTATTATACTATATATCTATTTTACTTATACCATAATATATTATATATTAAAAGTGTAAGATATCCAATAAGATGATATTAAAGGAGCGATGTAAATGGAAAGAGTAGTAGGAACCGTTGTTAGAGGTTTGAGAGCCCCTATTATTAAAGAAGGTGACAGCATTGCAGATATGGTAGTTGATTGTGTTATAAAGGCTTCTGAAGTTGAAGGCTTTACAGTCCATGATAGAGATATAATTACCATAACAGAATCTATAGTTGCTCGCGCTCAAGGTAATTATGCTAATGTGGATACTATTGCTAAGGATGTTAAAGAAAAATTTGGTGATGAAACCATTGGTCTAGTATTTCCAATCTTAAGTCGTAACCGTTTTGCCATTATATTAAGAGGTATTGCTAAGGGAGCAAAAAAGATAATTTTAATGTTAAGTTATCCTTCTGATGAAGTAGGTAACCATCTAGTAGATATGGATGTACTTGATATAAAGGGAGTAAATCCTTGGACAGATGTATTAAGTGAAAAAGAATTTAGAGAGTACTTTGGATATACTTTACACCCCTTTACTGGTGTAGATTATATAGAATATTATAAGTCAATAATAGCCGAATATGATGTTGACTGCGAAATAATATTTTCAAATAATCCAAAAACTATTTTAGATTATACAAAAAATGTAATTGCATGTGATATCCATACTAGATTTAGAACAAAGAGATTATTAAAAGAAAATGGCGGAGAAAAAATCTATGGTCTTGATGATATTCTTAACTATTCCATAGATGGTAGCGGATATAATGAAAAATATGGTTTACTTGGCTCAAATAAATCAACAGAGGATAAAATAAAATTATTTCCTAGAGATTGTCAACCAATTGTAGATAATATTCAAGAGTTGATTAAAGAAAAAACAGGTAAAACCGTTGAAGTTATGGTCTATGGAGATGGCGCTTTTAAAGATCCTGTAGGCAAGATTTGGGAATTAGCTGATCCAGTAGTTTCTCCTGGATATACATCAGGTCTAGAAGGGACTCCTTCAGAAGTAAAACTAAAATACTTAGCTGATAATGATTTTGCTGACTTAAGAGGAGAAGAGTTAAAGAAAGCTATTTCTAAATATATTGAAAACAAAGAATCTTCTCTTGTTGGAAATATGGCATCTCAAGGAACTACTCCTAGAAGACTTACTGATTTAATAGGTTCTCTTTCAGACTTAACTTCTGGTAGCGGAGATAAGGGGACACCTATAATTTATATTCAAGGATATTTTGATAATTATATAAAATAGCTTAAAAAACTGCTAATCTATTTAGATTAGTAGTTTTTTATATCTCTATCTCCTAAAATTTACATAGACTTAATATTATCTTGGTAAAAATTAACATGGCTTTAACATCCGAGTGTTAAAATCAATCTATAAAATAATTGTTAATATAGTCATACTAAGGAGATGGTATAGTTGAAAGCCCTTAATCTAATAAAATCTATATTTAAAAACATAAATAGTTGTCTTAATAAACTATTTAGATTCAGGAGTATAGGTACCGCGTTATTACTTACAGTTGTATTAATCATTGTATTATTATCTGGAACAGTTAGTTTGACTGCATACATAATTGCAAAGGATTCACTTATAAATACATCAAAGGAATTACTTCTTAATAAGGCCCATGATTCAGGCCTTATAGTAGATGAGAGAATCAAAAATTATTTAATTTCGATCAATTCCTTAGGTTCCTTAGAGCTACTAAGTAATGTAGATAATTCATGGGAAGAAAAACTAGATTATCTTCAGATGGAAAAAAAGAGACTTAATTTATCAAATATTGGTATAGCTACTACTGATGGCTATCTTAGGCTGGATAATAATAAAGTAGTAGATATTAGTGATCTTTGGTTTTTTAAACAAGCTAATCTAGGTCTACCATCTTTCTCTGCACCTTTCTATAGAGAAGAATCCGGACAAGTAGATATAGCTATGGCAGCTCCTTTAAAGCATGATAGGAAGGTAGTAGGAGTAATAGTAGCATATAAAGATGCAGAGGAATTCTATGAAATCGCTCAGGATATTCATATTGGTGAAACGGGTTATGCTTATATAATAGACGAAAATATAGATGTTATATCTCATCCAACTTTAGCTATAAATAGAGAAAATGAATCTACTAAGATAAATTTCAGAGACTTAATTGGCAAAGTTGATAGAGGCTCAGAAAAACAAATAAATAATATACTACAAGAAATTAAGGAGAAAAATGTTGGAATAGATTGGTATGAACAAAATGGTGAGAAAGTATATATAGGTTATGCTCCAGTTCCATCGAAAGGCTGGACTGTCTTAGTTCATATTACTGAAAAGGAAATTCTCTCTGGACTAAATAGATTAAATACTTCTCTGCCTGCCATAGTTATATTAGCACTTATATTTGGTATAGTATTGTCATATTTTATATCTAAAAATCTATCTAAGAGAATAGTCAATATCAGCAGTCAAACTACAAGTTTGGCTGAATTAGACCTAAGTTTTTCCATAGATAAAAAGATTATAAACAGGGAAGATGAGATTGGTATAATGGCCAAATCAATCCAGTCGGTAATAAATAGCATTAAATCCTTTGCCCATGAGATTCAGACTTCATCTCATTCATTATCTTCTTCATCTATGAGATTGGCTGCTATCACACAGGAATCATATGCCTCATCAAATTCAGTTGCTGAGGCAGCAAATAGTATAACTTCTAAGGCTAATATTCAATTACATGAAATAATTGATGTATCTAATGAAATGAAGAATGTAAACCATAGTTTTAATTTTGTATTGAAGCAAATAAAAGATGTGGAAAGTCTTAGTAAGAAGTCTCATTCTAATGCAAATAAAGGTAAAGCATCAATTGAGGAAGTCATTGTCCAAATGGCAAATATTAAGGATAGCTCACAAAAAGTAAGACTCTCCCTAGAAAATATTAATATTAGTTCTAGAGAAATGGATGAGATACTTTTAGTTATAGAGGAAGTAGCAGAGAAAACTAATTTACTAGCCTTAAATGCAGCAATAGAGGCAGCTCGAGCTGGTGAATATGGAAGAGGCTTCGCTGTTGTAGCTGAAGAAATTCGACTTCTAGCAGATCAAACAAAGTCCTCTACTAATCAAATCAATAAATTAATTAAAGACAACCAAGATATAATTGATTTTGCAAACCAGAACATGGAGTATAGTGATTGTGAAATTAATAAAGGTGTTATTAAAGTAAATGAAACTAAAATAGTCTTTGATGAAATAGCAACTACAATTGATAGTGTAGTTGAAGAAATTAATGAAAGTACTGTAGCCATAGCCAGTGTTGAAGATAATCTTCATAATGCTATGAATTCCATGATTAGGGCAGAAACAATTACCAATGAAGTTACTAAGGAGATTAACGGTGTTTCAACGGTTACAGAAGAACAGATGTCTTCAATGGGAGAAATAACTAGTTCAACGGATTCCTTAGCAGAGCTAGCAGAAAGTCTAAAAAATCTAGCTAATAAGATAAAATTAGCAGATAATTAAAAATAGAGATACTTCAAAGAAGGTGACAGCCCTATTTTCATCTGACCTCTCCTGACATTTTACATCATATATAACAAAACTCTTTACGTTTAAATATTAAACATAAAGAGTTTTTCTTATACAACATCTCAGCAATTATTTATAGATTTTTTACATTCAGCGCTCTAAATGCATTTAATATGGCGATAATAGTTACTCCTACATCTGCAAATATAGCTGCCCACATAGTAGTTATACCAAGGGCACTGAGAATAAGAACTATTACCTTTATTCCAATTGCAAATGCTATATTTTGATATGCAATTTTTAATGTCTTTTTAGAAATTTTCATTGCAGTAGAAATCTTTGATGGTTCATCAGTCATAATTACAACATCAGCAGCCTCAATAGCCGCATCAGAGCCTAATCCTCCCATTGCTATTCCAATATCTGCACGAGCTAATACAGGTGCATCGTTTATTCCATCACCAACAAAAGCAAGCTTACCTTTGTTGGACTTCTGAGAAAATAACTCTTCTAGTTTTTCAACTTTATCAGCTGGCAATAATTCTGCATAAACTTTATCAATACCTAACTCTTTAGCAACCTTTGAAGCAATATGTTTATTATCACCAGTTAGCATAACAGTCTTCTTAATATCAGCTTCCTTCAATACTTTGATTGCTTGGGCTGAATCCTTCTTTAATTCATCTGCAATTACAATATACCCTGCATATTTGTCATTAATTGCAACATGAACTACTGTACCAATGACTTCTCCCTCAAAATAAGAAATTTTCATCTTTTTCATGAGTTTGATGTTTCCTGCTATAACCTTATTTCCATCAACTGTTGCAATAATTCCATGACCTGATATTTCTTCCACATCTGTAATACGTCCATTATCTATTTCTTTCCCATAAGCATTTTTTAATGAGAGAGAAATTGGATGGTTGGAATAACTTTCTGCATATGCAGTTAATTCCAATAATTCTTCTTTTGACACTCCTTCAGAATGAATCTCCTGTACATTAAATACACCCTTTGTTAAAGTTCCAGTTTTATCAAAAACAACAATTTCAGTTTTTGCTAATGCTTCTAAATAATTACTACCTTTAACTAAAACTCCCTTTCTTGAAGCCCCTCCTATTCCTCCAAAGAAGCTCAAAGGAATTGAAATAACTAAAGCACAAGGGCAAGATACTACAAGGAATGATAATGCTCTATATATCCAATCACTAAAGGTTGCTTCTGCTATAATAAGAGGCGGTACAATAGCTAGAATAGCAGCGATGATTACAACAACTGGTGTATAATATCTAGCAAACTTAGTAATAAATTGTTCTGAATTGGATTTCTTACTACTTGCATTTTCAACTAAATCAAGAATCTTACTTACAGTAGATTCTTCAAATTCCTTAGCAACCTCTACTGTAATAACTCCGTTTATGTTAATGCACCCACTTAGGATGTCACTTCCTACCCCTGCTTCCCGAGGAACAGATTCTCCTGTTAAGGCTATAGTATCTAACATTGAACTTCCTTCAATGATCTTACCATCCAATGGAACTTTTTCCCCAGCCTTAATTACAATAATATCCCCGACTTTAACTTCATCAGGATCAACTTTGACAATATCGTCACCCTTCTTTAGATTTGCATAATCTGGTCGAATGTCCATAAGATTTGAAATTGACCTTCTCGACTTATCAACGGCATAGCTTTGAAACAGCTCACCCACTTGATAGAATAACATAACTGCAACGCCTTCTGGATACTCACCAATTAGAAATGCACCAATCGTAGCGATACTCATTAAAAAGTTTTCGTCAAAAACTTTACCTCTGGAAATATTCCTAATAGCTTTTTTAACTATATCTCCACCTACAATGATATAACTAATTATAAACAAAGCAATCTGCAACCATTCAACCTTTAAATCAATAGCCACTGCTGCAACAAAAACTACTGCACCAATGATTATCCGCCAAAGACGCTTTTTCATGACTACTCAGCTCCTTATGCCTTTTTCATAACAACATCTGGTTCTAAATCGTTGATGATTTTTTCTGCTTCTTGTACAATTGAAGATATCTTTTCATCTTCTCCATCAATAATAAGTTTTTTAGTCATGAAATTGACACTAGTTTCCTTAACACCATCAAGTTTACTAATTGCCGTTTCCATCTTTGAGGCACAATGTGCACAATCTAAACCTTCAAGTATAAATTTCTTTTTCATTATTACTTCCCCCTTAAATATTATTATTTTATTTACTCTATGACTTTGATATTTTGTTAAATCATTAAGTATTTATATGAATATATGAATACTTATTCATATTAAGTACAAAAAAATATTTCTTTATGCTGCTTATTTCTTCTCATTTATGTGAATCAAGCCTTGATCAAATATATGTTTTACGTGTTCATCATCTAAAGAATAATACACTACTTTTCCTTCTTTTCTATTTTTCACTAAGGTAGCTTGCCTTAAGACTCTTAGCTGATGAGAAATTGCCGATTGGGTCATATTCAACAAGGCAGCAATATCACAAACACACATCTCAGCTTCATTTAAAGCCCATAGGATCTTAATTCGTGTTGAATCTCCAAATACCTTAAATAATTCTGCTAGATCATAAAGATTTTCTTCTTCTGGCATTTTATCTTTAACTTGATTTACAACATCCTCATGAATTACATTGCAATCACATTTTTCAACTGAATTAAAATTTTTAGTCATATTATCACCTCTTTTTAAGATATTTCACTTGAACAATTGTGCAATCATTCATGTATTATATATTTATTATATTATCATACTTCTTAAATGTCAATAGTCATATGAGTATTTGTTCAAATATTCATATTCATTTTTTTATATATAAATATGTAATTCTAACTTAAAAATTAATTATTCCTATATGACTAAGCAAAATTTTAAAGCCCATAAATATTAAAATCAATCCACCTATAAGCTCTGCTTTTGATTTACATTTATTTCCGAATGCATTCCCTATCTTAACGCCAATCATTGATAATATAAAAGTAACGATTCCAATAAATGAAACTGCTGGAGTAATATTTACCTTAAGAAATGCGAAGGTAACTCCTATTGCTAAAGCATCAATACTTGTTGCAATTGCTAAAACAGACATGTTTTTGAAGCTAAGTGAATCATTCATACTCTTATTATGTATAGAGTCATCTTCATTCTCACATTCACAATTTCTTGATTCTCGAATCATGTTTAAACCAATAAATGCAAGCAATATAAATGCTATCCAATGGTCCATAGATGTAATTTTATCATGAAACCTTACTCCTAAAAAATATCCTATCAAAGGCATTCCCCCTTGGAAGGTCCCAAAATATAATCCTACTATTCCAGCTTTTTTAATACTAATCTTACCCATAGACAACCCTTTACAAATTGCCACTGCAAATGCATCCATTGATAACCCAACTGCAATAATAAACAATTCAAATAAACTCATATTCTGCTCTCCTTTATCCTTTAATTTTTCTAATAAAAAAAGACTTATCTGCAGTTTTTTCTGCAGACAAGTCTCATTATTTAAAATAAAGCCAGATAAATTTTATCAGTATGTTGACTTTATTACACAATTCTTATTGTGCTAACTACTCCCTTATCTCATTAATAAGTATATAGAACAATGTTCGTAGTGTCAATACTATGCTCAAATTATCAAGTCATTATATATGCTAATGAATGATTATTTAATAAACTTATCTATAGCAGCATTTAATTTCTCTAATGGCTCATTATCATTGTTTTCAATAGCTTGTAAAATACAGTGATTTATATGATCTTGTAAAATTAACTTTCCGGCATTATTAAGTGCAGACTTAACTGCCGCTATTTGTATAAGTATTTCACTACATTCTTTTCCTTCTTCTAGCATTCTTTTTACCGCTTCTGCATGTCCAATTATTCTTGCCATTCTATTAATGACTTGTTTACCATGAGGATGGTTATGTTCGTTCATATTTATATCACTCCTTCTATAAAATTACATTATTATATTTTTATCTCTTTCCATTTACCTCTCATAAAACGAACCATTAAAATAATTCCCCTGACTATTATGTCTATAGAAATTGCCAACCATACACCAACTAATCCCCAATTTAATCTTATTCCTAATAGATATACTCCCAATACTCGTACTCCCCATATCCCAATAAAAGTTGAGTACATTGGAAATTTTGTATCTCCTGCTCCTTGGAGTGCAGAAGTAATCACAAGGGTTATACACAAAAATGGTTGAACTAATGCTATAATTCTAAGTACTTTAACAACTAGGTCAATTACTTCTAAATCTTCACTAAATAAGCCTGCTAGAAATGGAGCAAATATATAGAAAACGGCACCTACTGCTACCATAAATCCTGTTGCAAGAAAATAAGATATCAATCCATATTTTTGGGCTTCATCAGTTTTCTTTGCACCAAGACTTTGTCCAACAAGGGTAGCCGCTGCTACTCCAAACCCCATTCCTGGTAAGTAAGAAAATGTTTCTATGGTTCCCGCGATATTATGAGCCGCATATGCTTCAGTACCAATTTTTATTATCATACCACCATATACAAGCTGTCCAAATCTCATAATTAGTTTTTCAAGTGCAGCTGGTAACCCTATTTTTGTAATGGACTTCAAAATATCTTTATCAATATGCCATTTATCCAATATATTGATATGTATTTTTGTTTTATCACTATTAATCTTTCTTAGTAAAAGAGTAACTCCAAATATTCTAGATATTGTCGTGGCTATGCCCGCTCCCAATATTCCAAGTCCATTAAAATTAAATATACCAAATATTAATAAATAATCAAGAACTATATTAATAGCATTTGATACAATAGCTACTTTCATAGGAGTTTTAGTATCTCCAGCCCCCCGTAAACTACTAGATAAAATCATCATAAGGCATAAGAAAACTGATGGAACTGCTACAGAGAAAAAATAAGGTAAGGCATATTGAATTACTCTTCCTTCTGCACCTAAAATAAGTAATATATCTTTAGAAAAAATGAAGTTTATTATTCCAAATATTGTACCTATACTTAAAGCCATTATAATGGATTGTCTTACTGCATTATTAGCATTTTCAATATTATTAGCACCTATATTTCTCGATACAATGGCAGTAGTCCCCACTCCTAGTGCAAGAAAAAAGGCAATATAAATATTCATAATCAGATTTGTTATTCCGACACCAGCTATAGCTTCTGTTCCAATTTTCCCAATAAAATATGTATCAACAACTCCAATAAGAACCTGTAAGATATTTTCAATCATTGCTGGCAAAGCTAAAGTCACTATAGCAACAATACTTTCTTTATCAAATCTTTTAAAAAAGGTTGATTTATTTTCCATATCATATCTTCCTCCATAATATTTATATCCCCCTATGGGGGATATAAATATTATATTCTTGGTCTTAGATAAATACAACTATAATTAATAGAAAAACAAAAAGACAAGAGGTTCTCTAATGAACATCTCCTGTCTTTATAATTTAAATTCTTCTATATTTATCTCCCATTTCCTTTTTATATAAGGTTCTTAACTTTTCAGTAGTCTTCTCATCTATGTCTTTTTTTCTTATTAAAGATGCCTGATTCATAATAAAAACTTATGATAGTCTTCTTCTGCCATACCAGTCTTCACCGTAAATAACTTATTGTCTATATCCTCACCTCAATTTACCTTATGATTTTTTTGTACTTCAATATTTAAAAATTTTTACTAAGTTCTACTGATAATACTGATATAAAATACTAACATTAGAAAATCTAGAAATAAGGCAATATAAATAAACTTGCCCCTAACGGAGTATCAAAAATACCAACCAACGGAATACATAAAATACTAATTATTGCAAATATCATAGGTAAAAGTGGTTGTTTCCCATTATCTATATCTATATAAGACTCACCTATTATTTTGATAAGGTTATCCACATCACCAAATATTATCTCATTCTCAGCAAAACTAAAAGAATCCTTTTTTATCCCTTCAATACTAAGAATATATTCACTATCATTTATATTTAGCAATTGGGCTTTATCTATTTTAACAATACTCCTAAATGCATCCCCTTTAATCTCAATATTTTCATCATCTAATTTACCTATTGAGCATATCATCGGTTCACTGGATTTAATCCTTCTATAATCAATATAATATCTTATCCACAACAATGCAGTTAGAAAAATCAATATAGCACTGGCAAAAGGTTTAATATCTATTAACATCAGTGCAAAAAATATATAAATAATAGACATAAATATACTGATACAAACGCTCCTAGAATATTTCATATACCTAATTAATCCCTGCTTAGGGTTTAATTTAAATCTTAGTATGTATTCTTCTTGATTATCTTTTATATCTTTCTTTGGTCTATAATTTTCATATTTATTCTTTAACTCTTTTATAAATTCTATATGCTTGCCTTCTAAATCATATGGTATTTCAAATCTCCTTAAGGCTGTTCCAGATTTTTTATCCATTTTAATTATGAGGCTATGCTTATTTTCCTTCATTGTTTTTATATCACTAAAAGGAAACATTAATTGCTGATTTTCTATTTTAGCTATCAACTCATCTTCTTCAAGTATAAAATCTAAGGATATAGCCTTTTGTTTGCTTAATAATGATTGAACTATATTTACTAAATATAATAGAAAATAGGTTGAACCTAATAAAAAAATAAAAATAGAAGACTTTAAGTATCCTATAATTAAAAATACAGTTGCAATTAAGGTTTTATAATCTATAAGCACTTTTAACTTCTTTATTATTATTTCTTTTTTTGTTTTTGTACAATTATATTTCATGATTATCCCCCATAGAAAAATCAGGAACAGTTTGAAAGTGCAAAACTCCTGTTCCTGATGTTTTTTACAACTACTGTAGTTTTGTAAAAAAGTTTAATTAAAATAAGTTCTGTAAGCATTGATTTTATAAAAATAACAAAAGCTAAATTTTGAAAAAAGTTTAATCAAAATTTAGCTTTTGTTATTTTGAGTTATTAAATATTTTTGAAAAAAGTTTGATTATTTTTGAGATTAACTAGAAATTTTTTAATATTTTCATTAAATACAAAAATCTAGTTTAAAGTTATAAGAAATATTTATAGTAAATTACATATGACAAAATTATATCTACCAGTATATTATTTAGCTTGGATATTTAACTGTAGGTAGCTTCCTGCCAATATGTCCAATATAACATTTATTACAGCTATTGTCTGGATAAAAGAATATCCTCCCGTCATAATTTCCTGTGAATCGTACATGCCAACTAAATATCAACTCTTTACCATCAGGTGTTCTAAATTTATGTTCTTGTTTGTATTGCGTTAATGTAGAGTATGATTCCGGAGTTGTGTTAGGTATTGCATCTTTGTCAAAATTACCATCATATTTTTCAAAATATCTATCGAGGATAAAGAGTTTATTAAATATTTGAGAAATATGGAAGTGCTGTGCATCATTTATTAATTGAGATTTAACATTTTCACAAAATATCAAATTTGGAAATAACATTTCTCTTTTATTCCATAAATCCCTTCCAGAAACTATTTTAAAATGTTCTTGGAAATTTAGATGGTTATTATTCCTTTCAAATATTCTGATATTTTCTTCATTGGAAACGTTTTGCACGCAAACTTTTTGTGGTTCATCATATTCGAAATCATCTCTCAATGAAAAATATTTACCTTCTATTATTTCTTTACTCCAATAATCATGGCTTAGAAAACTTATAACAAGATTATCCGTCTCATACGCAATAAGACATCCTATGGCATTTTTATCTTCGTACTTAAGTTCAGAAATTTCTAGATCAAGTCTATTCTCTTTAAAATCCATTTCATCAATAGTAGTTGCTTTATTGATAAAAGATCTAAAAAGTCTTTTTATTTCTTTATCAACACTTTTATCTTCTCTCCATTGGTATATAGTATAATTTTGAGATAGTTTAATTTCATTATATCCTTTGTCTATTATTACACTATCATTTTTAATTATATTTTTCATTTTTTTATATGTTTCTAAAAAATTAAACATCCGATCTTTTCCTTCTTGTCGTGTATAGGTAGGAAAGTCTGCAGAAAGTTCATTAAATATCATTTGCATAATGAAATCCCCCTTAAAACATCTCGTCTATAGCTTTATCCCATTCATCAAAAAATCCTTCTGGCCATGAGGTTAATCTACCATCTTCTAAAATTTCAGGCGATATTTCCTTATGTCTGGTTATTCCATCTTCTGTTACTTTATTGAAAAAGTAAAGTCTTGTCTCTTCTTTTTTTATAACTTTATTTTTAACTGAAAGTCTTATCCCATTAAGAACATGATCGCTATGGGTTTCTATAATAATTTGAACTCCACCTGCTGCAGCCTTTGCAATCAATTCTCCCATTTTTCTTTGTCCTCTCGGATGTAAATGAGCTTCTGGATTTTCAATAATCAACAAATCACCTTTTTTTGCCTTTAGTAAGGTTACTATAACTGGCAATACATAGGTAATTCCAAATCCTACATTAAGAGCACTGTATGTATTTACAGTTTGATTTTCTGGTATTCTATATCTCAATACTACAAAATCTGTACTATTCTTATAATCATCTGTAGTTATTTTAAGACCTGGACTTATTTCGCTTAACCATTTCTCTAATTGATATTGAAATTGATGGTTCTCATCTTTTTCGGGGTCATGTATTACACTGCTATTTTCAATTTTAGAATCCCATTTTTCATTTAAATAATAGGTTGCTAATTCTCCATGAATTCCAATTTGATTTTTTTCATGAACTTTATAATATGACTTTTCATAACTACTTTTAGGTGCTATTCTTTCTGCTGAAAGATATTCAAATCTATTATTAAACAAGTTTATTTCTGTATATAAGTTTGGACTATCTATATTCATAGACTTACTATAATCAATATTTAGAAAATCCGAATCTTTATTATAAATAAAACTCCATTTGAAAATTTTTCCTTGTCCATCCTTAAGGCTAATACTGATATCATCACTATTGGAAGCATTATTATATAATAAATCTCTACCCATACCAATCTTTATATAAGCACCATTTAAAAAGATTCCCTTTTGCAGTGAATTTTGTTCCAAAGATTGTCTTAGTAATAAAAGTGCCTGTATTATTGTAGATTTTCCAACACTGTTTATGCCTGATAATAAATTCAAATTGGACATAGATATATCAAGGTTTTCAAAACATTTAAAGTTTTTTAAAACTATACGATTTATCAACATAAAACCTCCTCTATAAGTTCTTCCACTCTGAAAATTCTCATTCTAAATGAGCCTTTATCGCTTGCTTTTAAGTAATTGGTAAAGATATAGTCGTTTTCGCATAAATCTATGAATCTTTTGCACACCATTTGTCTTCTTTCTATTAAATGATGTAATTGATTTTTATTTAATTTAAATAAATTGTAACACCATATTTCAAATACAGATTTATTAATAGGTCTCTTTCTATTATCACTCCCCATTTTTCTAAATGCATATCTACCAAATATTCTATTTGCAAGTATCATAATTTTTTGAAATTCATTCTTTATAAATTCTATTTCATCCTCGCTAATTCCATTTACATATTCCATTGTAGTATTTAAAAACTCATCAGAATTTCCTTCATATCTATCAATGCCATAAAAACAAACAGAAATAAATCTTAAAGCAAATTCTCTATCCAGCATTCTATCTGTCTTAATACTGTTACCTGTAGCTTTTAAAAATGACTCCATTAATGCCATTTCTTTAATTAGTTCTGTTGATTTTCCTTGATATAAAGCATGTCTAATTTCTTGAGGTTCAAGTTCTAATCCTCCAGTATTTATTCTTTTAAAAATATTATATTTAACATTCTGCGGTGTTCCAGGATTAATAGTATAAACAATTATACTCGCTTCTTCTATCCTTCTTGTGAAGGTTCTTGGTAAATCATCATAAGTTGATCCATTAAAATCACCAAAAAACTCCAGACCTGTAAGTTTCAGTGTTTTATCAACGATAAATTCCTTAAAAACAGTTATTCTTTGTAGCCCATCAATTATAAGCCAATTATCGTCATTACTTGCATCAAAATAAAAAGCAGGTAATGGTATTTTCAATATTAATGATTCAATAAGCTGACTTTTCTTTACATTTGTCCATAAGCCTCCTTTTCTCTGAAAATCTGTATTCAGGTTTATTTCTCCATTATAGATACGTTTCAATAAGGAGTCCATTGTCATTGGCTTCATAACAATATCTATTTTACTCGGATCAAAGGGTCTAACTATTTCACTAAAACTAGTGCTGTCAACCTCTTCTATTTCTACCCCATCAGAAATTATGTCAATATTATTTAACTTCAAATATTGCTCCATTTCATCTAACATCTCTGTAGTTTTTTCAGTACTTGGAAAAGTTGAAAGTAAATTATAGAATGTAATTGAATTGATTTTATAGTCTTGTGATTTTCCGATTTCTACTAATTTATCAAGATCTTTAATATATTTTTCTTGAATCATGTATAAAACCTCCCCATCTGGAGTATTATTAATAAATATAAATATATTTTAGGAGTATGTGTATGGATAATGATTATTTAATAAATATAAGTATGACCAAACATGAACATGATAATGAAACAGAACCATATTTCTGGAGTATTTTAAAATACTATGACTCGTGGTGTAATGTAGGTTGTGGCTGGGCAAAAACACCTGAAGATGCATTCTTTGAAGCAAGTAAGTATTTTAAATCTTATATAGAATCATAATTGTTGGAATCTATTCCTAAAACATCTTTTCATAAAGGTTCCATAAATATTCTTTATAATATGTCTTATTCAATACAAAATACATCCCACTTTTTTGATTTTCTTAACAAATAATTACTACCTTTATAACTCTCTGTGTTTACTTATCACACAATATTATACACTAAATTTACTTTACTTACATTTATATTATATAATCCATGTATTGTCAAAATATTTTCTTTTAATTGTCATATAATCCCTTCTTTGATTTGATTACTCAAATACATTAATTCACTTTTATAGAGAAATAATAATCTCCCTATTTCAGACAATATAATTTAAATCAATTATCTTAATAATCCTTAAATCATTATAATAATAACATCTCAATCCCTGATATCAAATTTTCCTATACTACACATCGTTTAATTTTATCCAACACTGCCCACACATCTTAATACTTTCCTCATATCCCTATATTTAAATCAATCTAAGACCATTTTAGCTAATAATATGATAATCCACAATGTTTAAATTCAAAAAAGATATGATTATAACAAAACATAGATATATCTGCTTATTCCCCAATAATCATAATCCACAGAATTCTCGTAGTAACCACGGTATTGGCACACATTACATAGAATACTTTTTGCATAGTTCTTCTATTATCGATAACATTCTAGTAAGTTTTCAACCAGCAAATACAATCCTCATCTAATACTAAAGAATTTCCCAATGCAAACATTAGTCAGAATAAATATTTATTAATATATAATCACTGGAATTTTTTGTATATATATAGTATACTAATATATACAATGTTAATTTTAGACTTCTAAAGGAGAATAGAAATGTATATTGATAATGATACACTTAATGCAATAATAGGTGCGAATAGAGATAATGCGTTGATATGTATATTTACAAAATTATTATGGCATACCGGAGCTAGGCTAGTTGAAGTTCTCGATACAGTTCCCATGAACATATCTTTAAGTAATAATCGCATCAGAATAAATAATAGAAGGAAGCGTACACGTGAGCATGAATACTATCGAGAGATAGATATTCCACAAGATTTAATTGAAGAACTGACTATATTTATAAAAAATAATAAAATAAAAAAAGACGAAAAAATATTCAAATTCACACCTAAAACAGCAATTAACTATATTCATATAGCTTGCAACAATGCAGGATTGGAAGAAAAAATAACACCTAAAATGTTCAGATATAGTTTTGCTCAAAATCGAATTATGATGGGCGTTGATGATTTTGAGCTCAGTTATTTGCTCGGAAATACAGACATTAAAAAGACAATCTTATATAGAAATCTAATTTTAGGTAAGCATATAGCATAGACAATAAGGAGTGTGAAAAATGAGCATAAAATTTTCACTGAATTTTTTATATAATGAATTAGGCACTGAAAAGTCGGGTTCACTAATTGATGGAAGTAATGGAATACAGTCTAATTATCAGCGTGAGATTTTTAGGATGATTCAAGATAAATTGGGTGTTGATTCTGTCTTTTTTATGAATTCCCCGGGAACTTCAGAAGCTAAAATTCCCATGATTTATTTTTCAGCTTTGGATGAATATGATTCTCACAAAATAGCCGAAATTCATAGACTTGCATGGAACATAAGCAAAGCTCCATTTTTATTTGTAGTTTTGCCCGATGAATTAATTATCTTTAACAATTATGAAATACCTACTTCTGATACAAACAAAATGCCTTCAAATGCAATATTAGAACATATTAAATTAATTGATGGACTTGAGTCTGCGCGCCAAGCACTTACAAAGTATCATGTTAACAAATTAGAATCAGGTGAATTTTGGAAAGATAATGCAATAAGATTTGATTATAAAAATCGCGTTGAACAAACATTACTTGAAAATCTAAAAGTAGTTAGAGAATCTTTGCTTAAGTCAATTAAATCTTGCGATGTAGTTCATCGTTTACTTGGTCGAGTTATTATGATTAAATATCTTGAAGAAAGAAAAGACAAGAAAGGTGACAAGGTATTCCCGACTGATTTATTTTCAGAATATGAACCTACTGCATCAACTTTTACTGATTTATTAGATAAAAAGGAATCCGTATATGAATTTTTTAAATTTATGAGTGATAAATTTAATGGTGATATTTTCCCTGTGACAAAGGAAGAATTTCTTTGTGTGAGCGAAGAAGATTTACAACTGTTAAAAGACTTCATTACAGGAAAAATACAGATGAAGAACAGTCAACTTGCACTTTGGCCGTTATATTCATTTGAGGTAATTCCAATTGAGTTAATTAGTAACATCTATGAAATGTTTTTTCATATGGAAAAAAGTTTTCAAGAGAAAGCGAAAAAGACTAAAAAATCAGAAAACAGAAAAGGAACATATTATACCCCATTTCATTTAGTTGAATTAGTTCTTGATGAGGTTTATCCTTGGGAAGGTAAATACGAACATATCAAAGTAATAGATCCTGCCTGTGGCTCTGGTATCTTTTTAGTTGAGATGTTCAGAAGAATAGTTGGTAGATGGAATAAATACGAACACCACGAGTATATTCCTAGCAAAGATTTAATTTCTATTTTAGAAACTAGTATCTTTGGCATAGACATTAATCCAGAAGCCTTAAGAATCGCATCATTTAGCTTATGTCTAACTATGTGTGATTATATGAGCTCTAAAGAAATTTGGAATGAATTCAAATTTCCTTCTCTAAGAATAAACAACCTAATTAAATCAGATCTTTTCAGTGAAGATTTGAAGATAAATAACACTAAGTTCGATCTTGTAGTTGGCAATCCTCCTTGGGTAGGTGCATTGAGTGAAGATGCGTCAAAATATCAACAAAAGAACAATCTTCCAGTTGGAAGTAAGCAGATTGCTCAACTTTTTGTATTTAAAGCTGCAGAAACATGCAAAATTACTGGTAAAATTGCTATGATATTACCAAGTAAAAGTATACTCTATAATGTTTCTAATACTAATGTTTTATTTAGAAAATTCTTATTCAAGAACTATAACATTGATGCAATGATTGATTTAACTGCTTTTCGAAAATTATTATTCGATAGCTCATCTGGACCTGCCGTAATTATGTTCTACAGTCCTCGTCCAGTGGACTATTCAAAGTCAATACTTTTTTGTTCACCAAAACCTCAATATACACTTGAAGACAATTGGAGAATATTTATTGAATCTTATAATATTAACAGAATACCCAAAGATCTTTCTAACTTTAAGTATATTTGGAAAATTGCGATGCTGGGAAAACCAAGAGATATTGATCTTATACAGAAAATCGGCAAATACCCTACATTAAAGGATCTGGAAGAAGAACAAATATTAACCATGGCACGAGGCTATAGCAGATCCTCTGATAAAATTCATACTGAAGAATTTTACGAAAAGCCTGTAATAAATCATAAAAATATAAAATCTTATTATGTAAAAAGAGAAACTCTTCCCCTTTGCCTAGATAAAACATTTCATAGGGATGTAAGAACAAAGCCTGCTATCTTCAAAGCGCCTCATCTCGTAATGAAGCAATCTAATAAAGACGGTAACTTTAAGGCTGCCTTCTTAGATTACGACTGTGTTTTTAATACGAGTATCTTTGGAATTCACGGAGATGAGCTGTTGTTAAAGTATATATGTCTCCTCACTCATAGTAGCCTGTTTCCGTACTATATGCTATTTGCTAGTAGTCGCTGGATGACTGAGAGAGATGAATTACTAGTATCTGAAATCAAGGAATTTCCTATCCCTTATGGAAAATTGGAAAGTAATAAAGATTTGATTGAGAAAACATATGATACGTTCGCATTCACGAATACTGCAGATAAAGATTTATTAAATAATGTAGTAATGAAATTGTATGAGATTAATGAATATGAAAGAAGGGCCATTCAGGAAACTTTGGATTTAAATTTGGATTATTACAACAGAAAGCAAAACTCAGCAGTTTTACAACCTCCAACAAATAAAATGCTTGATATCTATAAAAGTACTATAACAAGTATTCTAAAAGCTTCATTTGGTAACAATACCTATTTTAATATTCAAATGCATGATTATAACGGTCCTCTTTTGATAGCTGAAATTCAACTATCTGAAAATAACCAAAAAAATAAACTTGATATGAATAATAAAAATGGAAAAGAAATTTTAGAATCCCTTAATAAAAAGTTGATTGAACAAAAGTCACAAAGTGTATATGTAAAAAGAAATGTAAAGTTCTATGATAGAGAAAGTATATTTCTGATTAAGCCTCGAATGAAACTCTATTGGTCAACAGTAGCTGCCATGTATGATGCAGACAATATTTATATGGATATTATGAGGTCATGGAGGGGAGCACAATGATGTTATTAAGTATAGCAGATGATTCAGTTGTTTCAGAAGATATTGTACAACTTTTAGGTCCTAGTGGAATAAGCCTATTATTGGAAATAATGTGGTTGGGATACCACGGTATTTGTAAGAAGGGAATAAAAAAGCATTATGATGAAAATAGGATTTCTGAAGAGTGGGTTGTTGAGATAAATGAAATATGGCCTGAGTTCAAAAGATCTTTTAAAATTCGGCTGTCCCCCATTAGTCAAAAACCAGATGACTATAAAAAACACCCTAGAGGCTCGGCACCTACAATAGACTTTGTATTCCGTAGTTATGATATCTATGATATTTACTTTGGGGCTGAATGCAAACTACTTAAGGATGGGTGTAATAGAAGAAGAGAAGTATATGTTTCTGATGGACTAGCTAGATACTTAGATAATCGATACTCTAATAAGGCATCTGAATCATCTATGATTGGATATATCGTTAATGATTCAATTGAAGATAGCATAAATGTGATAAATAAAACAATAGGGGGCCTAAATGAATCCTCAATATTAGAAAGATGTCTAAATTTTGAGGATCCATATTATTTATCAAAACATTCTCGTGATGATAGTTCAGAGATAATTATCCATCACCTATTCTTTAACTTTAACAATTTCATAAAATAGACTTCTACTCAAGATTCCTACACAATTTGTATGTAATAGCAAATTGTGTAGGATTTTATAGCATTCTAAAAAATAGGTTTACAATTACGCATATTCAATTTTACTAAAGTTGGAAAAAAATTTTGTAATGAAATCTTTTTAAGTTGAATTTTTATTAACGTATATTTCTGTAGAAATCTTTAAATCATCATATTGATTTATTTTCCAAAATCTTCTCATATATATAATTGCATTTATCATAAATACTACTCTTATCAGACTTATGTCTGATTCTTTTAGAATAAAGCCCTTTCATCTCTAACCTCTTCAAGCTTGATGAATCCCATGTACCACTTTTATTAACCAATCCTAGAGTTAATTTAAAATAAATGCTTGTCCAATCTATTGGTTTAATTGCATATAATAATAACATCGATAAAGACTTTTCCTCTCTTTCTACTTCTATCAAACTAAACTCTTTCCCATTTTTCATTATTATCTTTCCTACTACATATTGTCTATTTGTTTCTCCATCTTGAAGCTTTGAAAATTTCTTACCTCTTTTCCCTTCTGGTAAATCATTAATTATAACTTGAACATCTTCAATATCCTTTTTGTTTTTTAATAACTTCATGATTTCAATAAACTCCTCTAATTCTCCTTTTACATTTATATCTTCTATGTTTTCATATTCGAGTCCTTTAGTTTTATCTAACCCTCCTGTATCTGCCGTAGTTCTTAAATTATCATTTTCTATTTCGTAGATTTTAGTGCTATTATCTTCTTTAGTCCTTAATGTCTTTCTATTTCTTTTTCTTCTATTTATTTTTACATCACTAGAATATATATGCTTTGTATCAAGTGTATTTATAAAATCAGACTCATTATTGTTTGCTCCATCTATTTTCGAATCTAAAATTTTATCATCAGTCTTATTTAGACTTCTATATTTTCTAAGTTTCGGTTCACTGCTCACATTCAGCTCATTGATATATTTTGAGCTTATAAATATTTCTTTAGCATTTATTTTTTTATTTTTAAATTCTATTATTTCTAAGATTCTAACTACCTTTTTATCTTCATGTATTCTAGCTTTTATATCAAATTCTTTAAACAAAAAGTCGTACTTTATATTTCCTTCAAGCCATAAGTTTTGTCCTAGTTGGCTAAACATCCTTAATATATTTTCATTTGTTATAATCCAAGCTAAATGTCTCACATACTCTGCACTCAAAAGTTTTCTTTCATACTCATCAAAAAAGTCTATATATAAATTATTCTTATCATCAAATCTATAGACAAAATACTTACTAAGAGAATCTAATTCAACTATTCTATTTAATAAAAATCTATTTGTGGCTATAACAGCTCTTATTATTTCCAATGCAGGTATTCTATACTCTATACCATTTTTATATCCAACAAATATATCAGTTTTTATCTCTTTATATTCTACATTCAAAGAATCTTGGGTCATAACAAATTTTACATTGTTTAAATTTAAATCTTTAATAACTGCCTTTTTATGTATTTGACTATTATTTAAATTTCCGTTAAAATAATATCTTCCAAAAGCTAAAAAGTGAATTGAGGCCCAATCAAGTGTAATCTTTTCTAAAAATTTATCACTTTTAAAATATACATCTATAACCCATTTATTATCCAATTTATATGGTTTGTCCATCCAATAAAGTTTTGCATTTTCTCCTAATTTAAATGGCCAATCCTTTTGAATTATTTTGTTAATGTTTATACCCCCTGTCTATACATTCTTCAAGATTAGTCCTGATTCTACTAAAATTTTCCGTTCTAATCCATGCTAATCTTTGAATTTCCCACAACCTTAATTCCTCTTCATTCTTAACTTTCTTATCTACTATCGGTTTACTTCTTCTTAATTGCAACCACTGAGACAAAAATAATAACTGCATATACCACAAAAACAACTAATAGAAAATCATTATATCGACTACTAAAAAATTTTATAAGTTTTTGTTTTAAAATTTAATATCTTGCGGTATAATAAGAGCAGAAAGAGAATTGACTTATCTAGTCATAACTATAATTTTTTCAAACAGTAGATTTGCTTGCAGGCCATCTACTGTTTTTTATTTTTATCTGAAGATTTTATTTCTAACCTTATTTCAGATAATATATCTTTAACTTTAGTTTTCATACTTATTTTAGCTAATATGTACCTATTGGTAATTTTAACTAACTTTACCACACCTAGAGATAAAAATATACAAACTATTGACTTAGATCCATTTGAAAAGTTTGAATTTTTTAAATTATTGAAATATCTTTCTATATAGAATGGCAATTATTTATCTTAATTAATTTATTGCTCATATTTTAATAGTGCCTTTTTCAAATTAATATAATCTTCAATTTGATTTTTTATTTTCTCAAAATCTTTTGTTCTTATGCCAGCTATTCTTTGTATCTCCCATAGTTTGATACTACTATTATCTATTAACCTTTGCGAAACAATGTGCTTACATCTTCTTATTCGAAAATCTTCCACAGATTCTACAATTTCAGATAAATATAATTTTGTTTCAGGTAATTTGTGAATATTATGTTCCAAATTCGAAAGTATTCCAAGTGACTTGCCAAGCATTGATTTGGTGATTCTAATAGGTTTTTCTTTTTGCAAAAATTCTTTATACTTTCTTTGTAAGAGCATTAATGTCTCTGTATCCCTACTTTTCCAATCTACAATATTATTTGTATTAGTATTAATTTGTCGTTTTTGTGGCAGATTATTCGTTAGCCATTCTCTATCATGTCTATATAAATATATATATTCTTTATTGCACAGCTCTCTAATTTCAGTCCTAGGAGCCATTGGATTGTCAATTATAGCCTTTAATATATTTTCTTTATAAGATTCTATCTCATTGAACTCATGATTAGCAGATGTCTCTTCTTTAGATTCTATTTTAATCATACTATCTTTAAAATGGTTTATTCCTAAAATTCTATCGTAATTTATTACTGTCTTCGGATCACAATTCATTATCCTAGACACTTCTCGCAGAGATAATCCACCTTCTTCTAATGTTTTCTTCAGCTTTTCTTCCCATTCGTACCCAAAAGATTTTATTCTACCAATACGATAACGATCCTCTATACACTTATCTGGTCCTCTTCTAGAATATGAAAATCCACAGCTGCAAGAAAAAGTACCTACAGGTAAACTGGTTCGGCTATCTGTTACTATCTTTAACTCAGCTATCAAATCTTTTTTATAATGTTTAGATATTTTATTTAAACAAGGCCAAGGTCCAATTCCAAAGGGATTATATTTTTCTCTTATTTCTGAAAAGAAAACACCAATATCTCCTATAAGATAATTGATAAATAAAATATGCCTTATTGGATGTACAGTTCTTTTTAAGTTCCTTGTAATTACTCTAAGCCAGTTATACTCATTATTATTATCTATACTACTATCTAATAATGTTAATAGGTCTTTCCCATAATAGGATACAAATTCTTCGTATAAATCTTGTTGTTTTACACTTCCATTAATAGAAGTTAACCCCCTCTCATAAAGTAAGTTCTTATATCTTTTAAATACCATTTCTCTATCAATTGCACTTGTATCATAAGTTAAAAGTCTATATGCTAATTTGGATATGATACTCAGTTTGTCCACCAATATATGATTTTCAACTTCTATTTTATTATCATATAAATACTTTTCATCTAGTTTTATAAAATTTAATCTACTTGTATTTTTACGATTTAATTTATAACTATATAAATAAGCACTATGGTGTGGGCATACTAATACTCCTTGCAATTGATGCTCTCTATGAATATAGGCCTCCCCATATCTCTCAATATCATTTTTAGCACATTCTAAACAATAACAAATACTTTCTTTTTTACAAATGCTTCCTGCAACCATACCAATTTTAGTATATATTGCTCCTCCACTATTATATTTAATATCCTTCAAAATCTCACGCTTTCTTTGAAGTGGTATAAATGGTGAATAGAAAGGAAATATTGTATGATTATTTATTATACTATCTGCATTATATTTACTTCCTAATTGTTTAACTAAACTATTAAAATTACTTCCAATATACAGGTTTGGAATAATTGTTCTCTTTCCGAACAACTCTTCAATAGTATCTTTATAGTCTAGATTGCCTATATAGTAATGATATCGTGCTATAGCAGAATAAATTAATTCATCTGAATATGGATCTGTGAAAAATGTTAACATATTACTCCACCTTCAAGAATTCCTCTATAGAATTTTTAATATATCCATTTTCTTTTAATATCTCATATACATGAACCTTTTTCTTTTTAGCAAATTCATATAAATTCCTTAAATCCTTTTTCTCATACAATAAGCTATTATTCTTAGTTTTATCCTCTTTCTTTTTCTCATTCATCTGTAAAGCCTTTTTTATTGTATCTAATTTAATAACATTATAATCATCATCTATCCCAAATTTATTAACAACTTTATTAACTAAATTTTCTATTTCATTTTCACTAAGTTCATCAAAGATTCCCAATGAATTCATATCTACTATTAAATTTTCTGCTATATTTTTTCTCTTTAATTCAAATAATTTTTCTTCATTTTTGGCCATTTCTTTAATTTTACCTGCAATTTGCAAGCTACTCCTATGCTTAAAAGTTATATCTTCTAAATTTATAGATATATCCTCATACTTCATTATTTCTGTCCTATTATTATTTCTAAGTGCTTTTATCATTGGTTGTATCATATAAAGGTCTTCTTCAGAAGCCTTATTTATAATTTGCTTATCTATTTTTTCATTATCTGTATTTAAAGCTCTTTCTTGTGCAAGTATAAATAGGTTCACAGCTATTGAAGTTATTCCTTGGCATCTATCATAAAAATAATCCTTAATTTCTTGTGTTAGTTCAGTTTTATTTTTAAGCCATTGAAATTCCCATAAGGTCTCTATGAAAACATTCCATTCAATAGTATCTTTATCCATTCTATCCCATATAATATTTCCTTCACTTCCTGCCCTTCTAGCCTGTCTAAAGTCTCTTTTAAATATTTTAAGAGCTTTAAATGTTCCTATCAAAACAGTTGGTATTCCAACAGTATTAGTTAATGTCACAAAAAAGTTAAGCATTTCATCAGGGTCATTCTTTGAATTAATTAAATGCTGTATTTCATCTATTACTAAAACTCCTATTCCATACATACTTGCTAGGGATGTCATGTGAAGCATCATTGAAGATGTTATTCTATTTAAATATCCGTATTTCTCAAGGTATCTTGTTCCAAGTAGATCGTCTATAGTCTTAAAAAAGTTCTTACAAAGAGTAGCTAGATTACCATCATATGGACAGTCAATTTTTAACCATACTATTTGTGTCCTGCTTAATGCTCTCCCTTTATATTCTTCGTGTTTTATAATTTGCGGATACATAAGCAATAATCTTTCTATTGTTGTGGTTTTTCCTATTCCTGATATTCCTATTATAGAAAGACTATCAGCTGTGGAACGTATATGTTCCATATTTCTATTTAAAATATCATCCCTTTCTTCTTGCTTCATAGAATGCATGCCATCTAATATTCTCAATCTCTCAAAATAATTTTTATCCAATGGATTTCTTGCAAGATATCCTCTTCTTATAAGTGTTGATAACTTATTCTCTATTGTAAAGTGATCTGGCAATGGCTGTATAAAATTTTTTATTCTTTTTATCATATGATGTCTTAGGTTTTTATTTTTAGTCTTTTCCATATCGTCTACTATTGGATACCTGGTGAATCGGTCTAGTATATTGTTATATGAAAATATATGTGGAAGGGCCTCTATAAATGGATTATTGGCATATTCTATTAGTTCTTGCTCTTTATAATTTGCCATTTCAAATTTCCCCTTTAGTAAAGGAGTTATTTCATTTCTTTCCAAGCATCTCATCTCTTTTCTTTATTATTTTTTCCATTAACATTTCACGTGTCGTATCCTTTTGCTCTTCCTCTTTTTCAATGCTCTTGTTAAATTGCTTGACTATACCTTCTTCATTTTCTTTTTTCCCAATCTCAAAAGCTTCCTCTAATCTATTAAATTCCTTTTCCAGTTGTCTATTCTCTTTTATGTCTTTTATCTTCTTAGCTTTAGAAGTAGTCTCCGTAATTGTTCTATTCCTCGCTTCTTTTGCTCTTTTAACTATATCCTCTATCTCTTTATCTAAATCTATATTTAATTGAGCTTGTTGATTTGATTCTAGTTCTATTAACTCTCTCTTTAATTCTTGTTGAAATATTATTTCTTCAAATAAACAATCTTTATATTGCCTGCTTTTCTCTAGAAGATAACATACTTCATAGTCTTTGCCATCTTCATGTGGGATATATATTTGATTCATATTTCTTGGATCATAAACTATCTCAATCCATCTATGTTTAGGATTTATAAACCATTGTTCTTCTACTGCCTTTTTAGAACTATAATATAAATCTCTAAATTTAAATCCAGCTCTTGATACACTAGCCTTACCCTTAGGTAGTATATTAAGTCTCATAATATCTCTATCAATTACTCTAAGCCTTCCTTTTTTATTTTCAATCCCCCAATTCCATAGATTAATAGGTGTTGGGGTCAATTCATCTGATATCATTTCTTTATCTATAGGATGCTCAACTTTTATTTTATGATTATGATGCAAGACCATTTTTATATATATTTGGGTAAATTCTTCTAAAGTAAGTGTTGCATCTAATCTATAATCTCTATCCCCTCTTTCTCTATACTCTTTTTGTATAGCTCCTGGGGTTTTATGCTTTATTTTTTCATTTGTTGTTCTAAAATTTCTTTCAACAATTCCCTTTAAATCACCACGGTAAGGGGATGTGTTTTCTATTTTTATGTTCAAATTGTTTATCAAATTTTCGACTGAGTAACCTTCAAACTCACCTCTATCTGCTATTATTATCTCTGGTAAGTAATGTGATGGCCATTGTTCTTCAGTTATTTGTATTCCATATTTTCTGCAAAATTCAACTTTATTAGCAATCATATTATCTAAGGACATCATAGCCCCAAGCCAAGAAGGTCCTTCTAATCCTACATATATCCCTGTAATCAACCTTGAATATACATCTATAATTGCATACACAACAGGTCTTCCTATGACCCTATTTCTATTAAGTGAGCTTACTATATAGATATCTGCTATCGTTGCATCTATCTGAAATCTAGTACCTGGTCCATCTGTTTCTATTGTAGAATTGCTTAAGATAGGTCTGTGATTTAAGTTGAATTCCTTATCACTCATTCTAAATGAAATGTCCTTTTCTATGTTTTCTAATTTTCTAAACCAATAGTAAAATTGTTGGTAAGTTGGTATTCTTGATTTATCCCAAACTTTATAATATTCTTGTCCATCTTCGTAGCATTTATCTGAAAAAAATTCTCTAAGCATTAAATTATAAGTTTCAGCTAGGCTTAATTTTTCTTTTTTTCTATAAAATCTATTTACTGATACTTCAAATATTCTTTTAATATCTTCTGTTACATTTATTCCTTGTATGTTTTCCCCATTATAATTAGTCTTTCTAGTTCTTCCTATTTTACTATTTAATTTTAATTTTTTACTTTTACCTTTTCCACCTGAATTCATATAATCGGGAAGAAGAGCATTCTTACTCATACCTCTTTGCCAAAACCTGCTAAATATTCTTTTAACACTACTGACAGTTACATCATTTTCTATTGATATTTCTTCTAATAATTTTTGTCTACCTCTTGTTTCTATTAATCTTTCTTTATCTTTGCACCAATATTTCTCTACTATTAACCATTGAAAATCCCTTTTCTCCTTCTGTATTTCTGAAACCCTTTCTTCATCCATTGTCTGCAAAAATGGCTCTGGTATCTTTATCAATATATTATTATTTATTTCAGTTTCTATTTTTTCTATCAATTCCTTTTTAGGCATGGATACCCCTAAATCTAAACTAACATAGTATAAGTACTTATACTCTTCATCAATACTTATTATTCTAATTCTTTCTCCGTTCTCTTTGTCAATATATTGAAAAGTCATATTTTCTAATATCATGATATCTTACACTCCTTATCAAGTTCTTCCGTTACAAGATTAACTTTTATTTTTTCGTTTACATCTATAGGAGTGTATAAGTCAATTTGTATTGCTTTCCTTATTAGCAAATATTTAAACAAAGATATTCCGGTTCCTCTTTGCAAAAGTAAGTCATCATCAAATTTATTAGATATTTCCCTTATAATTACAGTTTCATCAATTAATCTTCGAGCATATTCCATAACTAAATCCTCTATATCATATTTCTCTATATTTTTTAAAGAGTCTATATCCTCAATATTATAATAACTGTGAATATAACTTATATTTTGGGCTAAATTCTTATTTATTTCTTCTTCTGTAACAATCCCCCAATTGATTTCTCGTCTTTCCCAATATATTCTTTCTATTTCAAATTTCTCTAAGATTCTTTTATTCATTAAATCATCTTTATATTTGATGGTCCTAGCTACATCAATTAACTTTTCGTTTTTACTTGTAGTGATTAAAAAATCCGTGGTCATAACTATGGGCTCATTAGTCTTTGGATCTGTTGGATGCTCTATTCCTAATTCTTTTGCTATTAGCACAGTTTCTTCTAATGGCAATAAAGGGAACTGCTCTCTAATGTCAATTACTGTATCCGAGTATTCAAGAATATAAAAATAGTTCCTTTCTAAATCTGAAAGAAACTCATGCTGTCGATTAGTTTTTATGCCCTTCAATCTCGTTGCTCTTCCTAATGAAGCAACATCTTGTATTAGAATCCAAGGTTTATAATCCTCTCCTATGCCTTCACCCCTACCTTCCTTGATTAAATTTTCAATTGTTTTTTTGGTTGTAAGTCTTTTTCTTTTGGTCATAAAAAAAATCACCTCTTTGTGATATATGTTACCACAAAAAGGTAATTTCAATTCAAACTTTTTTCAAATAGTTCAATCTTTTTTCAAAAGGTTCAAACTTTTTTCAAATAGTTCAATCTTTTTTATAAACCTACATCTACAATATTATTGTCACTTTACCTTACTCCACTGTAACTGACTTGGCTAAATTTCTAGGCTTATCTACATCGTTACCTTTTATAACCGATGTATAATAAGCAAGAAGTTGAGTAGGTACAACTGTTAACACTGGTGCTAATATATTATCTACTTCCGGAATATAAATTGTCTCGTCAGCATGGTTTAAGCTCTCATCTAATCCTTCTTTTACTATGGCAATAGTATATGCTCCTCTAGCCTTTACCTCTTGTATATTTGAAACCATTTTCTCATATAAATAGTCTTGACTAGCTACGGCAATTACAGGAGTTTCCTTTTCAATTAAGGCTATGGTTCCATGCTTTAACTCTCCTGCTGCAAAAGCCTCTGTATGAATATAGGAAATTTCCTTCAGCTTCAAGGCTCCCTCCATAGAAGTTTGATAATCAAGGCCTCTTCCTATATAAAATGCACTGTTTTTATCCTTAATAATTCCTGCTATTTTCTTAATTTCATCTGACTTTTGAAAAATTTCTTCTACCTTATCTGGCAATGCCTTCATTTTTTCAATGATTTCAAAATAATAATCTTCTGAAATGCTCTTCTTGATATTTGCCATATGAAGTGCAACCATGTATAAAGCCACTAACTGTGTAGTATATGCCTTTGTTGAAGCTACTGCAATCTCTGGTCCTGCCCATGTATAAAATACATCGTCTGATTCCCTAGCCACAGATGATCCCACTACATTGGTGATTGAAAGGATTCTTGCCCCTTTACTCTTGGCTTCTCTTATAGCTGCAAGGGTATCTGCCGTTTCTCCAGATTGACTGACTGCAATAAGCAATGTATTCTCATCAATAAATGGTTCTCTATATCTAAACTCTGATGCAACATCAGGTTCTACAGGAATTTTGGCAAATCTTTCTATAGCATATCTTCCTACTAATCCTGCATGATAAGCTGTACCACAGGCTACAATATAAATCTTGGAGATTTTATCTAGATCCTCTTTTGTTACATTAATATCATCTAAAACTATTCTGCCATTATCATCAAGTCTTCTTAATAAGGTTTCTCTAATAGCCTTTGGTTGCTCATAGATTTCTTTAAGCATGAAATGATCATATCCACCCTTTGAAGCGGCTTCAATATCCCAATCCACTGTAAACATTTCTCTTTCAACTTCATTTTTATCTTTATCATAGATTTTTACCTTGTCTTTAGTTAGATGAACAATCTCTCCATTCTCTAGGAAATATACATCTTTAGTATATTTAAGCAGTGCTGGAATATCTGATGCTATGAAACTTTCATCATTTCCCACTCCTACTACTAAAGGACTTTCTTTTCTAACTGCAACAAGTTCATCTGGGTTATCTGAGGAAATAACTCCTAGAGCATAAGCCCCTCTAAGTCTTTCTGTAGCTTTAAATACTGTACTAAGTAAATCTCCATCATAAAGACTGTCTAATAGATGTACAACTACTTCCGTATCTGTCTGTGATTTAAATTTATATCCTTTTTTTATTAGTTCTTCTTTAAGTACACTATAATTTTCTATTATTCCATTGTGCACCACTGCTATGGTCTCTTGTTCATTTAAATGAGGATGGGAGTTTACATCAGACGGTGCTCCATGAGTCGCCCATCTTGTATGACCTATTCCAACATTACCTACTAATGGTTTCTCTTTTAAATAATTTTCTAATACAGAAAGTCTTCCTTTTAGCTTTTTATACTCTATATGCTCATTTCCATTTACTGCAATACCTGATGAATCGTATCCTCTATATTCTAGTTTTTCCAATCCTTGTAATATGACTTCTTGAGCATTCTTATTTCCAACATATCCTACTATTCCACACATATTCTTAGCCTCCTAATTTAGTGTGCAAATATTATATCACTTTTTGTTTTATTTGTATAATTTTTTATTCTCACATCTGTACTTATTTATAATCTAATTTCTTTTTATTATATCAAAAACTCCACATTAGATACATAATGTGGAGTCTCCTACTAATGCATAGGAATGGATGCTTGGTATCAGTGTATTTACACCAATATAAGTAAATAATACACATATAAATCCTATTACGCTAAAAATAGCAGCTTTTTTTCCTTTCCAACCCTTAGATATTCTCATATGCAAATAAATAGCATATATTATCCATGTAATCAAAGACCACGTTTCCTTTGGATCCCAAGCCCAATATCTTCCCCAAGCACTTTCTGCCCATATGGCACCAGTGATTATAACTAAAGTCAATAAAAGAAATCCTAGGGATATGGCTCTATAACTAAGAGCATCTAATTTATCCAAAGAAGGAACATGTTTGGAAATAAAATCATCCTTTGAAAACTTATTTCTCAATAAATACATACAAGACACCCCTGCTGCAACTCCAAAGGAACCATAGCTTAATATTGCAAGGGATACATGAATAGCTAGCCACTTACTTTGTAAAGCTGGCATAAGGGGTCTTACATCTTTGTTTTGCATTGCAGCATAACCAATAATTAAAAATATTATTGGCACTACAAAGGTTCCCATTGCTCTAAAGCTATATTTATTTTCAAATATTATAAAACATAGAGCTATTCCCCAAGCAAAGCTAGTGGCAAATTCATATTGATTTGTCAATGGAACTCTACCTGCTCCAATACCTCTAGATATCAAAGCTAAAGTATGCAGACCAAATCCAATTTTAATAATAAAACTTCCAATATTTCCTGCTTTTTCGGTTTTACTTACGAAAAAAATAAAATACATAATCATAGAGGCTAAATATAGGCCTATCGCTCCATAAAACAATGTGCTCTCAATCCTTAAAAAATCCATATTAATTCCTCCTTATAGTATCTATCACTTTATTTAATTCTTCTAGATACTCACCGTTATGTTTGTAACTTTTTCCGTATATCATTACTTGACCACTGTTATCTACATATATCCTAAGTTTTTTTGGATTTACATAAAAGGCTAAGAATATTCCTATTAATAAGAAAGCTCCACCAACAAAGGCTCCAGCCACACCAGGATCATATACTATTTGAAGTAATGTAAACATCTGAGGATTATCTACAATAAAACTATACTCTTGAAAACCAACTTCTTCATTCATATGAAGTAAATTCATATCCACCCTATGACCATTGTAAAACAATGCATAAAGCATAACAGGATGATTTGGTAGGGGAGACTTATTTCTTAATGTAGTGGTAGTGGTTTCATCTAAATCAGGATAAAAGTTTACAAACTGTAAAGCAATCATCTGATCATCTTCTATAAAAAAATCTCCTTGATATATAGTTTTATGTCTATACTCTTCTCCATTCTTATAAAGAGTAGCATCTACGGCCCATCCAGTAGAATTCTGATAAACGTTTAAGTCATTAGTTCTAAAGGGATGATTCACCAATACTTGTCCCACATCTATTACATGTCCATTCTTTAAAACCTCAATATCCGAAACATACTGCTCTACAGTAAAATCATCTCTAAAAGATACATTAAAATCCTTTATATTTATAAAATGCTGCGTACCTGGTACTTCTACTGTAGTTCCTGGAACTCCGTGAACATAAGCCTCAAATCCATAAAGCTTACCATAGGTAAAGAACACTATAATTACCAAAATCCCAAAATGTGTCAACCAAGATCCTAAATACCCTATACTGTTCTTATCTCCATAATAGAGCTTCCCATTTTCAAAATCCTTTTCTTTAATAGACTTATACTTCATTTCATTAAAAATCTTGCCTATTTCATCTTTCTCTAAGGAAATCTTCTGGATATCTTTTAACTTATTTAATTCCAAGTCAAAATCTATTTTGTTTGTAACTAAATTAAATACCTGCTTAAACCTTTTGATACTGCATAAAATTAAATTTAAGGCTAAAACAGATATTAAAGCGATAAACCACCAAGAATCATAGACTTTATATAAGCTAAAGGCCTTTATAATCTCATATACAATCTGGCTATAATTAGTTTCATAGTACTTCAAGGGATTTTCTTGAGGTATTACAGTTCCAATTATAGAAAGAAGACCTATTATCATAAGAAGGATTATACCTAATTTCATAGAATGAAGATTTCTCCACAATTTAACTAAAAATCTATCCTTATTTTCCTTCATGTCTACCTCCTATGATTTTAAAACAGGGCCTTTTCAGCCCTGTTTATTTATCTATCATATTTTTCTAATATCTTAATCCCTTCTTGTATCAAGGACCTAGCACCATCTAAGTCTTCATGGGCTCTAACTGAATTGTGGAATCCTTCTCCATTTTCAACGAATACAAAGTCCCACTTAAATTGTGCTCTTCTATGAATATCTCTTAGATGCGTTAAATCATCTTCACTTAAAACTCCATCTTCAATGGCTGCTGTCAACCTTTCAATAAAGTCTAGAAGCTCGGCACTTACTTTCTCTTGCTTATCGTATACTCCCCTTTGAACATCTTCTACTTTAGCTATAAGGTCATCTGTAGTCCCACCATGACATGATATACAAGATTTATTTAGACCTTTCTCTGATTTAAGCGGACTTGTCCATTGATGAGATCTCAATAAGTCATCACCTTTTTCTTCAATCTCAGGCATATGACAGTCTGCACAAGATAATCCCATATTGTAGTGAATACTTCCATTAAAAGTCTCAAACTCTGGATGTTGAGCCTTTAAAAGATCTGCACCAGTAGTAGGATGAACCCAATCAGTTACGTTGTTTTCTTCATAGTAAGCTAGCATACTATCAGTATCTGTACCCTTTTCCCAAGGTAAAATTACTTTCTTAGTTTCTGCATCCATGTAATACTCAACATGGCACTGAGCACAAGCTAAAGTTTTAGAATTAATTTCCTCATCAATATGATTCAATGCATCTGTTAAATGACTTCTCGTTAAATTAACTACACCAGGCTCATTCTTGTGACAATCGTAACAGCTAATAGTAGACATTTGTGGATTTTCCGCAACAAATTCCTCAAAATTCAACTTGTTAACTTCTACTCCATCTCTCTCTAAAACCTCAATGAAATCAGATGTCTTACAACTCAAACAACTAGCACCTGCTTTTGGTCTTGCAGTATTCATAACATCCTCTAAAGCGTATGAATGTCCTCTTGCTCTTAAGTACTCTTTGCTAAAACCATAACCATCATAAAATACTTTAAGGTCTGGATACTTTTCTAAGTAATCAATAGGTACTGAGCCACCAAAAGTAGTCTCTTCCATTTCTTCATTTCTCATATAGGACGCATATATTTCTGGATACTTATCTTGCCACTCTTCCGCCCTAATGATACCCTCTTTCTTCTGGCATCCAGTAGAAAATAATAAGACTAATAAGCCAATTAGCAATAACCTTTTCTTCTTCATAACAGTCTCCTTTCTCTTAGCTTGGTTTTCTTCTCTACACCTTCACTAAAATGTTGCAAAAGATTGTTAATGTTTAATTTTAATTATATAATTTTATCCATTTTATGTCAATAAAGTTCTCCATTTTTGCCTTTTTATCTCATTTCACTTTGATATTTTTTTGTTTTTATATATAATTGAATTATACATCAAATTATAAATATAATAGGAGAAACCATATGGAAAAAATAGGAAATAAAAAGGAATTTGAAAAAAATATTGTTAGGAAAATGATATATATTTACTGTAAGAAAAAGCATAACTCTGAAAATGAATTATGCTCAGAATGTGAAGATTTAATTCTTTATTCCTATTCTAGAGTTGACAATTGTCCACATACGCAATCAAAAACCTTCTGTAGTTTCTGTGATACAAGCTGCTATAGAGAAGACTATAAGGAGAAAATAAAAGCAGTGATGAGATTCTCTGGTCCTAGGATGCTCTATCACAATCCCATTATTACAATAAAACACCTAATATATAGCAAATTATTTCATTAGTACTATTATGCAGTATAGTTATTATATGATAGCAAGACTTAGTTTTATCAGTTCCTACAGGACTTTCATATTCCCATGATTATGAATATCAATAAAACTAGATGCTAAAAAATTTCCTTTTCCATCAATGACCAAATCTATATTTTCTATTTTTATATTGCCTTCCATACCTATATCAACTATTTTATCTTCATCTACAACCATACTATAACCAAAAAATATTTCATAGAGATTCATTAAATTTATATTTCTTATTAAAATCACCTTTTTTAAGCTTATTAAAATTCTCTAGCTAAAGCTCTAATCTGAATATATCTTATAAAGAATCATGTCGCAATTTTCTGTAAATAATTATTTTGAAATTATTGAAAATTTATATCTATCCATGATTTTCAAGAAACTTTTCGAAATTCTTAAATTCTTTTTTCACTAATTATTTATATTCTTTATACTTAATTGGGTAAGTATAGATTATTATAATAGTAGAGGTGATTTTATGAAAAATTTAATAAGTATTGAATACTGTACTTCTTGAGGTTATCTAGGAAGAGCAGTTGCTCTAACACAGAATATATTAAATGAACATAAAAATTCCTTAGAGACGGTAAATATAATTCCATCTTCCGGAGGTGTCTTTGAAGTAAAACTTGATGATAAGCTTATTTTTTCTAAAAAAGAATCAAATCGTTTTACAAATGATAATGAAGTTGAAGCATTAATTAGAGAAAATTTAGCTTAATTTTATAGAGCTACTGGAAATCCAGTAGCTCTATCTCATATGCTGTTAGGTCAATAGTCACTTTTTGTAAAATGAATCAACCCTAAAATTGTCAATACTATACCAGTCATTGAATAAACTATCTTCCCAATCCATACTACTACGGGTACAACAAATGCAACCTCACCATCTGCTCCAAGGGGTAGTGTTAGAGGAAAATCCTGAAAAAAATTGCTGCCAAACAGATCAATGATACGAGGCATTGGTAAATAACTGAACAATAACATAAGAGGCATCAATGCATATAGAAGTGTAGGATGCAATCGTCCGGCAATAATACCTAATCCAAGGATGAACAACATTGAAGGTAATAGTGTAATCAATATAGGTAATATAAAGACACCAAAGTTAGTGAAATGAAAATTATTGGCATAAAACCACAAACTAAATCCAATTGGTATGGCAGCAATCAGCAGAAATCCTATGATCATTGCACTGCAACGAAGTAATAGTAATACACTTAGATTAATAGGGGTTGCATTTCTTAAGGTGCTCATTCCCTGTTCTTGGTTTGAATAAAGAAATGAAACGAAGAAAAGCAAAGCAATCAGTAAAATAGGTAAAACTTTCGCAAGAAACATGCCATAACTCCATTCCGAAAAGGGTGCTGTGTTAGAAACACCTAGGATAACTACAGTTTCTAATAAATGCTTACTATGTAAAGCAGCTATTACTAGTAGACCTAGAAAAAATTTATTTACAAGCAAGCGACGAAGTTCATATTTGAATAACTTAGTCAAGGATTAACTCCTCCTTTCTTAGTCCACAGGCTTCTAAAAAATCATTGTAAGTGATATAGGGAGGCATTTCTGTACCACCATTTTGATACAATTCTGCCAAAATTTCATCCATTCTCTCCTCTCCCCCCACCAACTCAGCGGCTTTATAGATTGTAAGTGGCATGACACTATACATATTTGTGCCTGTATTACTGGAATATAGTCTAGCAGCATATTTTTCCGGAAGGATATCCAGATATTCAGGATGTCTATTATAAAAGTTATTTTTTTGATCCTTTACTTCTTGTTTCCAAACTTCTACATAATTTTTTTGTGCATATTCAGCACCAAATTTTTCTTTTGCAATTCTGTAAGTAGTGTAAACAGTAACCCCCTCATCAGTCCAGTCTAGATTTTCCATATCCATAGACTGTGCACTCAATCCCCACCATTGATGAGCAATCTCATGGGATAACACTTCACCACTGGATGCACCATGTTGCTTGTTATTCAAATTCTCATCACTGAAATAGATTTCGCCCATGAAACTACAATTTTTGATTGCACCTCCCCCAAATAAGAAAGCCGAACTTTGTATAATTTTGAATGGATATCCAGGTGTGGCAAAAAGTAATGGACCATAATGGTCAGTGCAATAGGCAATTGTATGCTCCATTATATTTTGTGCATCCATCTTTTCCATAACTTTTTGATGCTTACTACTATAATAAAACTCAACTGGCATATTACCACCATCTATTTCCAACTTCACATAATCACCTGCAAAAATACTTAATCGACTACCAGTATCATGAGCAAGCCAAGTCTTGGTTCCATCATCATTTTCCGATAATAGCTTTACTGTATCGCCAGTTGCTATCAAATTCAGATTCTCGGGAATTGTAAACCGTCCTGTAATCTGACCTCCTTCTTCTGATGATGGAATTTCTAATATAGGGGCTAAGTCCTTTCCACCCAGATCAATATAATTGTCACCAATATGTGACCCTCCAAATGTAGACACCATCACCGACCATATCTGATGCATTCCCCCATAATCTATAGATAGCTCTATATCCTTTTCAGGAGGTAATTCAAAGATAACATATTTAAAGTTATTGGTGTCATTATTCAAATCAGAAAAGGTCACCTCTTCCCCATTGGCCGTGATTTGCTTAATGGTATATCCTGGATTAATCCCCAAGCGACATTTTGGGGAAACAGTATTTTCATTTTGAATATGGTAAATCGCAGTTCCAGATAGTGTCCCTCTCTTTGTGTTGAAGTTAATATCGATGCTTGTATCCTTTAGAGCTAACTTTGTAAACTCTTCATTTATATTTAAAGAAGTATCTATATTCTGCCAATCTAGTGGACTGTGGTCTACATAAGGCTGATTTACATACATATAATATCCACCTATAATCAAAGTTACAGATAGCAAAGGAATATAAATTCTACGTCCATTACGAATCAAAGAGCCAAGTAGTCCTTTGCCATATCTTCGAACACATAACATGGATAGAAGCCATATGCCAATCAGGATTGAGAACCAAAACAGACGGTTGTAGGATGCCATACGAAATACTTGGGCATTACTGAAATCATCTGATAAAATAGGAACTAACGGATTTACCCAACGAAGAATGTAATCATCGGCAAACCATCGACTAGTGCTAAGTAGGAAAAATACAATGAATAATACAAAGCTAAGGTCAGTTCGATGGATAATCTGATAAAATGTTGCCATAGCTAGAATAGAAATCCAAAGTGAAGGCAACATTAAAATAAAATAACTGTTCAAATATATCTTCAAATTAAAAATATCACCCATTTTCAATACAGTATAAGGTAAATACACAATTGTAGCCACTAAGACAGCAACTGTTGCTGATACAATTACCCCAAATAATCGTGCAATATTTAATATATGGGGAGAGACTATTGTATCAGTCAATTCTGCAGTAAGATTTTTATGTACTTTATTCAATTCAAATAGGGTCAACAAAGCAAACAATATCGCGCCACCTAAAGCCCCTATTAATACCGGATTAGCAATAAATCGTGAAGCAGTAGTCAATGGCGGAACAGGTCCAGACAGATTATATCCACCAAGGGGTACAAGAACAGAAAGAGCTATAATGAACCATGTAATTTTCGAACGGAAGATACGATTTACTTCCACTCGAAAATAGGATAAAAAATTCATCGTCCCTCCTCCCCCTTCTCAATCAAATATATGTATGCATCTTCTAAGGTTGGTTCCGTCGGATGTGCAAAATCAGGCAATACCCCTGCAACAATTCGACAAGATATACCATTGGCAGTAGTCATACGAGCAGTCACTTTAAATCCATGTTCTTCATTTTCCTGAATTTCTTTATTGTATACTCCTACATGTCCATATGCTGACCGAATTAATTCCTCAGATCGTCCATCAAACAATATTCTTCCATGATTCATAACAATGAGCCGATTGCAGACGGACTGGACATCCTCAATAATATGTGTGGAAAGCAGCACTATTTTATCCTGTGCATTCTTAGAAAAAAGGTTACGAAAATTAATACGCTCCTCTGGATCAAGCCCTACTGTTGGTTCGTCAAATATTAGAAACTGAGGACTGCCTAAAAGCGCTTGTGCAATTCCAACACGCTGACGTTGGCCACCAGATAGTGTATTTATCCGTGCCTTTCGCTTTTCAGTAAGATTGGTCTCCCGAATGACTCTTTCTATTTCAGCCTTGCTCTCTTTAATCCCCTTCAAGGCTGACATATAATCAAGGAACTGCCAGACAGTCAACTCGTCATATAATCCAAATTTCTGAGGAAGATATCCTAAAGCAGCCTTGAGTTTTTTTTCATTTTTAATCAGTGGTACATCATCCAACCGTATTTCTCCTGTAGTAGGTAGTAGTCCCGCAACCAATAACTTCATCAGAGTGGATTTTCCTGCACCATTAGGGCCTAGTAAACCAATGAAATTAGGACTTTGCATTTCAAGTGAAACATCCTGCAACGCCTTTTTCCCTGTTGGATAAGTCATATTCAGATTTTGAACAGAAATCTTCATAGATATATCATCCTTTCTTGTTTTATATACAAGAACAGAATAACAAAACAGTTTGAGGTTTCTTTGTTGTTAATATGTAGTTTGTATGAAGTCTAAAAAAACAACGTCTAGGAAGCAAAATGTTCCCAAACGTTATTTATTTCAGTTTAAAAGTAAATTGCACTCCATCGGCTGTGTTTTCAATTTTATAGTCTGCTCCATGTTGCTCTAGAATCATTTTTACAATATATAATCCCAAGCCGCTACCCCCACTCTGACGATTACGTGATTGTTCTACACGATAAAAGGCCTCAAACAACCGTGGCAATACCTCCTGTGGAATATGAATACCAGTGTTCTCAATGATGAATAACATACCAGATTCCTCAGCCTTGGCATTAATACGAATTAATTGGTTTTCAGGTGAATAGTATGCCGCATTGGAGATAAGATTTACAAGCACTTTATTAATCATAGCAAAATCGGCAACAATTGGGATATATTCATCAATTTCTGTTTTGAGTATAAGGTTCTTCTTTTCTAGAAGTTCTGCGTGCTCTAAAATCTGTTTATGCACAAGCTTAGAGAAATCTAACTCCTCCTTATGTAAAGAGAATTCATAGGTTTCCATGCGTGAAATTGTTAGTATCTCTTGAACTAATTCCTCCATTGTTCCTGCTACAGTTAATGCTCGGGAGAGATATTTGTCCCTATCCTTATAAACCCCTACATGCAGCAACATTCCCTCAATCTGTCCCTTAATAACCGTTATAGGGGTTTTTAGTTCATGGGAAACTGCTGAGAAAAATTCCATTCGTTTACGCTCTAACTCTCGCTCCCTATCAATATCACTTTTCAGCTCTATATTCGCTTGCTGCAATTCCCTTAAAGCATTTGACAAACGCCGTGATAATTCATTGAGGCTGTGTGCCAATACACCGATTTCATCCTTACGATTATCTTTACAATGCCAGTCAAATTCCAAATTTGACATCCTTTTAGAAATACCACTAAGTTTTATAATGGGACGAGTCACATATCTAGAATAGAATAAAGAACCGAGAAAGGAGATACACAGGATTGTTACAATCAGCCACGGGAGAATCCTCTCCAGTGCTTCTACTGCTTGATTGACACCCTGTAGAACACTCGATACCACTAGCACATACTGATCATCTGAATCAGCGAAGGTAAAAGGATATTCTTTGTTAGTTGTCATAGACATACTATCTCCTATGGATGTCACAGTCATATTGCTTATGGACTCCGATTCAGTAATCGTTGATTCCGACTCAGTAATCATTACTCCAATAAAAACACCATTGTGTATATAAGAAGTCTCGCGGTTAATGGGAATATCTATGGAATTGCCTTGTGCATCCAATATCTCAAAATTTATTCCAACATTAGAACCCACTTCCATGATAAATCGCTCAAAAATATCTTCACAGTTTTGGAGATTGGTATTCTTTAGTTCATTCACTAGTTTCTGTAGTTTCCTATCTAGTTGGATACTCAAATCTGAAGTATAAGTAAGAGGCATAAACCATGCAATAAAAGAATATGTAAGTACACATGCAAGAGCTAATAGTAAACTAGTCATAAGAAATATTTTTATCGTTAAGCTACTTCTAATTTTCTTTATCAATACGATAACCCACCCCTCTTATGGTCTCGATATAATCAACGCCAAGCTTTTTCCTCAGATTTTTAATATGTGTATCCACCACACGCTCATCCCCGTAAAAGTCATATTCCCATAGACGATTTAATAGCATTTGTCTGGTAAGTACCTTACCTTGATGGGTCAAAAGCTCCCGAAGCAGTTCAAACTCCCGTAAGGTCAGGTCAATTATCTTCCCATTCATACAGGTCTGATATCCATCAATATCCAATATAAGTCCCTGATAAGAAATTTGATTACATCTGGGCTTAGCAGCTGTACGCCGCAGCACTGCTGAAATCTTGCGTAATAAAATCTCCATAGAAAAAGGTTTTGTGACATAGTCGTCTATTTCCAGATCAAAGCCCTTAATCTGATTTGCTTCACTATCTAAGGCTGTTACCATAATAATAGGTACTGTACTTTCTTTACGGATCAATTCGCATATACTGTATCCGTCAATTTTAGGCAGCAGTACATCTAATAGAACGAGATCATACTTCTTTTCATGGAATCTGGAAATAGCCTCCACACCATCACTGGCTAAAGTAACAATATAATTCGCTGCCTCCAAAAAATTTTGTAGCAATTCTTGTATATCACCATCGTCTTCTACAATTAAAATACGTTTCAAATCCACCACCTCATATAAAACAGTATAGCATTTCTATTTGTACTTTGTATGAAGTTGAAAAACTTTTTTATAAGCAAAAAAGCTAAGATTCCTCTTAGCTTTTCTATATATCTAAATCATTAGATATTATATTTTCATCAATATACTTCTCCACCTCATCTGCCGTAGGCAGGTCTAGTATATAGTCTAATTTTTCTTCAATCTCTTTTTTCGAGGTATTCCTTATTAAATGTCTAGCCTTCAATATAGATGAAGCACTCATACTAAATTCATCTAACCCCATTGCTAAAAGTATAGGTATAAGCTTTTCATCACCTGCAACCTCGCCGCACATTCCTACCCAGATACCTTCTTTATGTCCATTATCTATAGTCATTTTTATTAAGGACAATATAGCTGGATGAAATTGATTATATAGATTAGATATCTTTTGATTTCCCCTATCCACTGCCAAGGTATATTGAATCAAATCGTTTGTTCCTATACTGAAGAAATCAACTTCTTTAGCAAATTGCCTTGAATGTATTGCTACGGCAGGAATTTCAACCATAATTCCTATTTCTATATTTTCGTTAAACTCAATATTCTCTTTCCTTAGCTCTTCTTTAACTCCCTCAACTATCAATTTACTTTCTCTTAATTCCTCTATATTTGAAATCATAGGAAACATTATCTTTACATTTCCATATGCACTTGCCCTTAAAATAGCTCTTATTTGAGTAATGAATATTCCCTCATTATCTAAGCAAAATCTTATTGCTCTATATCCTAAAAATGGGTTCATTTCTTTTGGAATATTTAAATAAGGAATATCCTTATCTCCCCCCACATCCAAAGTTCTAATGACTAAGGGCTTTCCTTTTAGTCTTTCTGCAACTATTTTATAAGCTTCAAACTGTTCCTCCTCTGTGGGAAGCTTATCATTATACATATAAAGAAACTCCGTTCTGTAGAGTCCTACTCCCTCACCATCATTCTCTATTACCTTATCTATATCCTGTAAAGTTCCTATATTTCCAGCTAGTTCTACCTTATATCCGTCTTTAGATATGGATTCTTGTCCTTTTAATTTTTCCAATTCTTTTCTCAGCTTCTCTAGGTCTTCCTTTTCTTTCCTATATAATATAACTTCATTTACAGTGGGATTTACGATAATGTCTCCAGTTGAGCCATTGATAATCATTAAATCATCTTCTTTTACTATATCAGTAATATCTTTTACTCCGCATATTGCAGGAATATTCATAGTTCTTGCCATTATTGATGTATGGGATGTGCGACCACCTATTTCTGTCACAATTCCAACTACCATATCTTTGTTTATTTGAGCTGTATCTGACGGATTCAAATCTCTAGCAACAATTATGGTTTCCCTATTTATTAGGGATAAATCCTTAGTTTCTATATTTAATAATATCCTTAGCATCCTATCGGATACATCCTTTATATCAACGGCCCTTGCCCTTAGATATTCATCCTCCATCTCTTGAAAAAGTGAAATATAGGAATTAGTTATTTCCCTAACTGCCCATTCGCTATTTACATTATCAGTTAATATTTTCTCTTTTATAGCACTAATATATTCTGGATCTTCTAATATCATCTTGTGAGCAGCAAATATTTCTGCTTCTGGCTCCCCTACTTTCTCTAAGGTTATATTGTATATATTATCTATCTCTATTATAGCTTTATGGATAGATTGATTTAATCTTTCTATTTCTTGCTCACTATCAGAAATACTATTTTTAGAAATCTTTATCTCAGGCTCTTTATATATTAGAACCTTTCCTATGCCAATGCCTACTGAAGTTCCTAAACCTTTCACAAAGATCTCCTCCTAATCCATTATCTTATTCTCAATGAAATCTCCTAGTTCTTCAACTGCCTTTTCTTCGTCTTCACCTATAGCTCTTATTACAAGGCAATCCCCCTTTATAGCACCCATACTTAATATACTCATTATACTTTTAGCATTATATTCCTTTTCATTTTTAATAATTTTTATTTCACTGATGTATTTAGCAGCCTCTTTTACAATCATAGATGCTGGCCTGGCATGTAATCCTGTATCATTTAGTAATACTATTTCCCTTTGGACCATAAGATCAACTCCTAACTCATATCTATTTTCATTACTTTAGCTTAAGCCTAAATTTTTGCCATGGTTTTATGTAGTCAAGTAAAAATATTTCTTCATCAATAACTTTTCCAACCACTGAAGATCTATTGCTGTTTTTCATAGGTTTTAAAACCAAATGTACTTCTCCAGCATAATGTGCATATAAGTTAGACTCAATTACAATATCACCCGTCTTCATATCCCTAGGATTAAGCAATTTAAATTCATATCCTTTATACTTTACTCTAGACTGAGTGGATCTAATCATATATTCAGAAACATCTCCTCTGTTAAAATGAAGCTCATTTAATAAAATATTCCTCTCCACTTCTGGAAGGTTTTCATCTATCTCTACATTTAACTCTAAAATATCTTTATTAAGAGAAGCTAAGGTCTTTAATTCTTCCTCTGATGCAAAACAGTTAGAAATAATAATATCATCAATTAGTCCAGTATTTATTAGATCCTTGACTTGAACTTCAATAGGTAGTTCTCTATGCTCTTCCATAGTGGGCAGTCCTTCATTTACATTCCAAGGACCAAAACTTGCTTCATTGGATGAAACGAAGGCGGCAGTTCTAAGTCCATACTTCTTAAATTCTTCTGTGGTCTTCATAAAATGGACTCTAGATATTCCCGTATATCTATGAGGGTAAAAATTGTGACACCCAATTATATTATCTTTGTTAGGTAGATAGCTCATAACATTGTCTAAGTACTTTGTGCCACTACTAATATTTAATTCTATCTTTAATCCATAAGGGTTGAATGACATTATACTTTCTTCATTGCCACTAAAGCCCATATCTAATCTAATTCCTGTAAGCCCTATATCACTGAATATCTTTAAATCTTTATAATCTATATTTAAATCCTTAAAAACCTTAGGAGCAACGTCTGCTATAATCTCCATTTTTAATTCTCTAGCAAATTTGACTATTTCCTTGAATCTCTCTAATATCTCTTCATTTTCAACAGTCAAAAAATTCAAAAATACCCTGCTAAATCCATATTCTGATGCTAATTTGAGATATCTTTTATTGTCTTCCAAATTAGATTTATCTGGATAAACAGATACTCCTAGTTTAACCATAATTTCTTTCTCCTCTTAACTCTTTTATTATTTGGTATAACTCTATAAATTCATTTGCCATATCTCTTACAGTAATAGCGTTCATTAAATGATCCTGAGCATGAACCAATAGGAGTGAAATAGGTTCTCCTTCTCCCCTTGCCTCTTCTTGTATCAATAAAGTTTGACTTTTATGGGCTTCTGATAATTTATTATTAGCTTCTTCCATAGCATCTCTTGCCTTTTTAGATTCTCCGCTTTTAGCATATCCAATGGCTTCCATACAGAAACTTCTAGCTTCCCCACTGAAATTTATTATATTTATTATTGTAAGTTCTAAATCCATTCTAATCTCTCCTTTATTGATTTTCTCTATGGAATTCTTTGTTAAAGAACCTTGACAGGTATTCCTTATTAGACTCAAGCATCTCATCTAATAGCCTATGTCCCAGAATATCATTAGCTATAAGAGGATTTAATGTAATGGCAAGCAATGCTTTATCATAATTGCCTTCCATAGCTGCTTCAGCTCCAAGTATTTCAAAGGTTTTTATTTGATTGATTAAACCTTTTATGCTAACTGGAAACTCATCTATAAACTTATAGGGTACTGGTCCATCTTTTGTAATACGACTAGTAATTTCTATAGCATACTCCGGTGGAAAATCTTTAATTGTAGTTCCATTAATCGTACTTACCACCTGTAAATCTCCTGTATTATTATAAATCGAAGATATTAAATTACATGCTGCATCAGAGTAATATGATCCCCCTCTTTTTTCTAATTCAATAGGTTTCGTATTTAATTCTGAATTTTTATAGATATTAAATAATTCGGATTCCGTTTTTATAACTTCCTCAGCCCTTGTAATTCCATTTTTATATTGATTTAATTGACTTTCCAGCATATCACGCTGTTTATAATAGTATTTATGATATGGACATGGAATTAATTTCAACGCTTTTAAAAATTTCTCATCCCATTCCATTGGATCTATATTTTTCATATTAACTAAAATAGAATTTTCGATAAATCTTTCAAAAACTTCCGAAGTCTTATTTTGATTGTCTACAAATATGTTAAATCCATATATCATATGATTTAACCCAGCAAAATCAATTCTTACTCTGCTATGATCTATATCTAAAATCTTAGCAATACCTCGCTCTATCCCCACCGGTGTATTGCAAAGACCAATAAATTTTCTATGTTTTGAATATCTTGCTAAAGCTTCCGTAACCATTCCAACTGGATTTGTGAAATTAATTAACCATGCATCGGGGCATAACTCATTCATTTCGTCAGCTATCTCTAATATTACAGGTATAGTTCTCAGTCCATTAACTAAACCTCCTGCTCCATTAGTTTCTTGCCCTATAAATCCATAGGATAAAGGAATGCTTTCATCCTTAGCTCTCGCCTTTAACTGTCCTACTCTAATTTGGGTTGTTACAAAATCTGCATCTTTAATCGCCTTTTTTCTATCTGTTGTTGTAAATATTTTCATCGGTATATTAGCCTTATCTACCATTCGTCTTCCCAGTTCACCGATGATTTCAAGTTTTTCCAAGCCCTCTTCTATATCTACAAGCCATAATTCATCTACTGGTAGTTCACCGTATCTATTTATTAAACCTTCTAAAAACTCTGGGGTATATGAGGAGCCCCCGCCTATTGTCGCTATTTTGAGAAACTTATTCATATAGCCACTCCTTTAAATTAAAGGGGCCTATACGGCCCCAATTTTATTAGCCTTTTACTTTTTCTCTATCTAATGCCTGTTTTTCTGCCATTCTTACAAATGGAATATATATTATAGTCGCTATAGCAAAATTCACTAAAGCTAATAATGCTGCTATAATACTACCAATTCCCTTAGCACCTGTTGCCATAAAGGCTCCAATACCTACAGGTGTTATCCAAGGTATTTGTACATAGGTTGGCGGAACTATTCCTGTAGCTGTGGCTAAATATGCAATTGTGGCTAATATTCCCGGTATAATTAAAAATGGAATGAATAATATAGGATTCAATACTATTGGAATTCCATATATTACAGACTCATTAATCTGGAATATTCCCATAGGAAGTGAGAGTTTAGCAACTGCTTTATATTCCTCTCTCTTTCTAATTACTATAAAGATTGCAAGTATTAATGCTAAAGTGGCACCAGAGCCTCCTAAATGAACAAACGAATCGAAGAATGCCTTTGTAATTAAATGCGGAGCTTGCCCTCCTGCCATTATAGCATCATAGTTTTCGGTAAGAGCCGGTAAATATACCGATTGCATAATAGGCTCAAATATATTTGCACCATGTACTCCAAAGAACCATAATAGGTTCATTAAAATAGGCATTATAATAACTGCTGCCATACCCTGTGTAATAGCCATAAGTGGTTTTTGAATTAGATTAAATATTAAATCATATAAACTACCTAATCCTGCTCTATCGATAATAAGAGTCAATGTACCAAAAAGCATCAAAACAATAAATCCTGGTATTACTGCTGCAAATGATTTACCTACCGCTGGTGGCACAGTATCAGGCATCTTAATTATCAATCCACGTTTAGTTAATTTTACATATATTTCTGTTCCGATTATTGCTACTATCATACCTGTAAATATTCCACCTGCATTTAAAAATCCCCAATGTATATATCCCCATCCTGCGTCTCCATGAGCTTGAGGTAAAGTAGTAATAAATGCTGCTACGGAAACCAAACCTGCTACTAAACCATCTTCACCATAGGATTTTGCAAGATTATATCCTATAGAGAATGTCACCAGTAGACCTAGTATAGCTAGAGTACCCCACCAAACATTACCGTTAATGGGTCCTAGTATATTTCCTATGGCTGGAATCCAAACACCTATGGTATTATTTAATAAAACTACAAATGTACCTGCTAAGACAATAGGCATAATACCAACAAAACCATCTCTTATGGCAGCAAGATGTCTTTGAGAACCAATTTTACCTGCAACAGGAACAAATTTTTCTTCCATCCATTTCATAAAGCCTTTCATACGTATCCCCCTTTTAAAATAGAATAAATGATCACTTCCCTTTAATCATTGAAATAGCCTGCTCCAATACTTTGGCCCCATTCATAGTTCCATAATCTACACTGTTTATTACATCCACAGGAATCCCCTTAGGCTCCATTAAATCTTTGACCTTAGAAAGCATATACCTGACTTGTGGTCCTAAAAGTAATACGTCAAGATTTTCTAAATTGTTTTTTAAGTCCGCTTCTGCAACAGCTTTTATGTTTACTTCTATTCCCTGCTCCCCTGCTGCTTTTTGCATTTTTGTCACCAACAAACTGGTAGACATTCCTGCTGAACATACTAATACGATATTATACAAATAAATCCCTCCTTTTCCTCACAATATATGCAATAATCAGTGCATCAATATATATTGCAATATATGTGCCAATACAGTATATCCACTAATATTAGTTAATTCTATGTATATATGAGAAGAATTTCTAAGGTTGCATTATAGATAACTTCTCTTGCCCACTGTATAAGCGACTTCCACGAAATCAAAGTTCTCAGCAATCTGCTTAAAACTCAACTAGATCAAATTCTTGATATTAATTATTAAAGTAGAACTTTCCTATTCATTATAAGAAAATAGTGTGTAATTAATTACACACTATTACACACTAATATTATTTTCCATAAACAACCTAACAATATAGGCTACTTCATTATCTCCGATATTAATCTTATAATTTTCATTAATGAACCTAAATTGTTCCTTTACTATTAACATCTCATTTAGATATAATTTCCTAAAACTATCTAGCTCATCAAATATTCTGGTTTTTTCCCCAGCTAAAAGGCTATCGATCATAAAACAAATATGGAGAGCCATGCCCATTTTCACATCATTTGTTACTTTGATATTTAATCCTTCTTCTAGTCCATTTATTAGGTATTTAATATCTTTAATTATCAAATCGCTTTCTAAATGTACTAAATGTTCCTTAAGAGAATCCCATATCTTATCATACATTTCAGCTTCTTTAATTATTTTATCTAACTCTTTCACAGTTTCCTTTGAAAAAAGATCAATGGCAGAAATAAATGGTATTGATTTTATATTTATATTAACTGCACTTATAATAGCTAGTATATTATAATTCTTCTCTAATTCTGCTATTCTGTCTTCTATCCTTCTGTCATCAATAATATTAATAGTAATTATCTTAATATTCTTATTAGATATCGTATTGCTTACGATATCCGATATCTTCTTTGCTACTCCATCACCTGTAAAGCAAGCGGAAACAATAATATTCTCTTTTTTTCTATTCCTATCTTGTGAAGTATCTATTATTCCTTTATAACTAATTGATCCTAAAATATCCTCTAATGCATATCCTATTATTGCTTTTCTTGCAATATCTAAAACTATTAGAGTACTAACCATATCAATTGTTCTAACTTCAACACCAGTTTCTTCAGTAATCATATGGCCAAAATTGGTTAGGGAACCCATGTCCACCATTAAAATAACACCTTTATCCCTATGAATTTCTAAGACCTTATCTTTCGTTATCTCATACATTTTCTGGGGCTTCATAGATAATGGCATATCAAGGCCTACAACAAAATCAGAACCTATTAAACTATTTACTACCTCTACCATTGAACTTGCGGTACTTCGACCATGCATTACAACAATAATTTTCACATTTGATTCTATTTCCTTTTTATCTTTGAAATAATCAGATGCAAAAAACATAGCCAAATATCCTATCTCATCTACTGGTATTTCAATATTAAACTTATTATCTATTAATTTTGCTATCTTCATAGCAAATATAAATTCATCTTCATAATTTATTCGAATAAAGTTTAATTTAGGATTATATATCTTTTCTCCATTTCTAATTCTTTCGACGCTTCTTTCAAGATGGAAAGATAATCCAAAATATATCCTCTCATCATATTCCCTATTTAAACCTTCCTTAGCTAATAATAAAATCTCCTCAACTACTCCTGCTATTTCTTTGTTAATTATACTATGGATTTCGTTTTTCCTATAGCGTCTACTTATTTCTCCAATATATTTTTGAAAATGAGATTCTATGTCTATGCTTAGAATCTCATTTATATCTGATTCGTCCATTCCTGACATCTTGAAGGTATCAATTTTTTCTTCAATTATGTTATAAAAATCTTCACCTATATTTTCTTCTTCATGGATAAGTTTTAAAGGTGGTTCCTCGATTTCACTATACTTCAATATATCATTAGTTCCACCTAGTAATTCATTTACTTCCTTCCTATATTCATTCAAATAAAGTAAACCCTTTCTTACATGATTTGGTAAATCCCCTTGATTAATCGTAAGAAAACCATTTAAATTTGCTTTATAATTTAAGAAGGCTTTGGCACAAGAAAGTTGTATATCACTCTTTAATTGGCCAATATTATTTGGACAATCATATAATAAATAAGAAATAATTGAGTTTTTATTGATATAAATACTTTCTCCAAGTCTACGTGATTCTTCTCTAATAAAGGATTCTATCAAAGAATATCTTTCTGCTAAAGACCTCTCATGTAAATTTGGTAATCTTATTACCATAGGTATCCTTCTAGAAAAGGTTTGCAGCAAATATGATTCTGGTTCCTCTGTAGTAGCAGCTATTATCCTAACATTTACATATATCGACTTTTCGCTCTCCCCAAGAGGCCTAAAAAAACCTTTATCTATATATGTAAATAACATCTCTTGCCCTTCTGGAGTTAATCTATGTATTTCATCTAAAAAAAGTACTCCTTTATCAGCTTTTTTTAAAAGTCCATCTCTATCAGTTTCAGCTCCCGTAAATGCACCTCTTTTTACTCCAAAGATATGTGCTGTTAAAAGATTAGGATTGCTGGCATAATCTGCACAATTGAATCTTATAAAGGGTGCATCCTTGTCTAGTATATCGACTTCTTTAGCATATTCATACATCTGCTCAGCAAATAAAGATTTTCCAACTCCAGTTTCCCCTAACAACAAAGTATGAAGACCTTTTGGTGGGTATATAATAGCGGCTTTAGCTTTTTCTATAGGAACACTTAAACCCTGCTTAGCTCCAGCTAGTTTATCTAAACTATTTAATTCATCACTAAATTTGTTATCAGAGGAGGTAAGAGTATTATTTGATATTGATTGGAATAGAACAGGCCTTCCATCTATTTTCTCTATCCTTTTATCATTATATAAAGCATTGAGATATCTACTAATCGTAGACCTATCTAAGTTTAACTTCTTTGATATATCCGTAGCAGATACACCTGTTTTCTTTTTTAGCTCTAAATCTAAAAGAGTATTATATACCTTATCAATAACCTTCAATCTATCCCCCCTTTAAACTTAATCTTATTAGTTACTACAGAATTTCCATTCTCCCATGACCATAGTACCGAGTACATTTATATCTTTATCTATTAATATCATATCTGCATCTTTACCTATCTCAATACTTCCTTTATGCCCATTGATTCCTATAGCCTTGGCAGGAGACAAACTTGCCATTCTTATTGCATCATTTATAGGAATATCTAAATAATATATCATATTATATACCGCATCTCTTAGATTCAGAGTAGATCCTGCTAAACTTCCAGTTTCTAATCTAGCTGTACTGTTTTTGACTATTACCTTTTGTCCTCCCAGCTCATAATCACCATCTGAAAGTCCTGCTGCCATCATAGAATCTGATACAAGTACTATCTTATCTACCCCCTTCATTCTGACAGCAATTTTTACTGCAGCATCATGTAAATGAATTCTATCGTATATAATTTCGCAGTATACTCTTTCGTCTAACAATGCTGCTCCTATTATCCCTGGCTCTCTATGATTAAATTCTCTCATCCCATTGTATAAATGTGTAGCTACAGTAGCACCATAGTTTATTCCTATTTGTGTTTCTTCAAAGCTTGCATTGCTATGGGCTAATGCCACTATAATATCCTTAGACTTTAAATAAGATATAATATCTAATGCTCCAGAAGTTTCAGGAGCTATAGAAACCATTTTTAGACGACCATTAGATATATTGAAAATTTCCCTTATCTCTTCCTTATTGGGATTCTTAATATACTTACCTGGCTGTGCTCCTTTTTTATCTAAGGAGAAAAATGGTCCTTCTAGATGTACTCCTATTAGTTGAGACAATTCCTTTTTATTTTTATAGTTTGCCAGATTTCTTATTGCATTAGACATATTTTCATAGGAAGATGTTATTACCGTTCCTAAATAAGATGTAACACCATTTTTCAAATGAAATCTGCCAATATTATCTATGGCATTCTCAGTACTATCCATAATATCAAATCCCATGTTTCCATGATTGTGGATATCAACAAAACCAGGTGCTAGGAAATTTCCTTTTCCATCAATAACTAAATCTATATTTTCTATTTTTATATTATCTTCTATATTTATCTCAACAATTTTATCTTGTTCTACAACTACACCGTAACCAAAAAATATTTCATAGGGATTAATTAAATTTATATTCCTTATTAGAGTTCTCATATTATCACCTTTTTTATCTTTAAGCTTCATAAGCTTCTTCAGTTAAAATAAATGTAACATTCGGATGCAATAAAAGAAGGGTTGCAGGTATATAAGTAGAAATATGTTTAGCTTCAAGTAATTTTTTTACAATAGGAGCCTTTTTCTTTCCATGGGCCATTAAAATTATCTTTCTCGCCCCCATTATACTACTCATTCCCATAGTTATAGCAGTTTTAGGTACTTCTTCAATTGAATTAAAAAATCTGGAGTTTGCATTGATAGTTGTATCATCTAACTTTACGATGCTAGTATATATATTTAATTTATCTGATGGTTCATTAAATGCAATATGCCCATTCTCTCCAATCCCTAATATCTGTAAATCTATTCCACCCTTGTCTCTAATTATTTTATCATAGGATGCACAAGCATCTTCTAGGTTTTCTGATTTCCCATTTGGTATAAATGTATTCTCCAATTTAATATTGATATGGTTAAATAATACATCCCTCATATGATAACTATAGCTATTAGGATCATCTCTATCTAAACCTACATATTCATCTAAATTAAATGTAGTTACTTTAGAAAAATCTAATCCCTCCTCCTTGTATAACCTTATTAATTCTTGATAAGTTCCCATAGGAGTACTTCCTGTAGCTAGTCCCAATGTCAAATTAGGTTTTCTTTCTATTTCATCCTTTATCATCTTTGCAGCTACTTCACTAATAGTTTTATAATCCTTTTCAATCAATACTTTCAAGCCGATCTCCCCCTACTAACCTTTTAGAATTTTACTCTCAATACTTCTTACAAGCAATTATATCATAATTTTCTGTAAATAATTATTTTAAAATTATATATAATTGAAAAAATTAGTTTGATTTTAGAAAGCTACTAATAACTAGTAGCTCTAATTCATTATGTTTTATTATGCTAAAATAAAATACATAGATAGCCTCCATATAAAGCTAATAATAATATTCCTGTAGGTCTTCCTATCTTTTCGAAAACTATTCCTGACAATATAAATATCAACGCCACGATTGTAGCCATAGGAACATCTAGGGTCAGTGTTTGCCTTGATATTATTAACCCTTCAGAACTAGCTAAAGTAGATATTCCCATAACTACAGTCATATTAAATATATTAGCTCCTACTATATTGCCTACAGATATATTTTGTTTTCCCTTTATAGTAGCTGCCAAAGCTGTAACTAACTCTGGCAATGATGTTCCAACTGCAAGTAAAGTTAAACTCACTACCTGCTTAGGAATTCTTAGGAAATTCGCTATTTCTACTCCAGTATCTACTAGTATATGTGCACCGTATATAATTAAAATTGCTCCTAACGCAAATTTACCACTATTTATAAATACTTCTTCTTTTTTAATAGACTTTTTATGTACTTTCTTTCTTTTTCCGTTTTCATTCTTATGATCAAATATATTGATAAAAATAAATAATATAATTAAAAATAATAGAATTCTACCTTCATTGTGACTAATCATACCATCTGACGCAAAATAATAGAAAATACTTAGATATCCAAACATCATAGCTCCTTTAATGCCAAAAAAATACTCTTTAACCTTTATTGGCTTTATTAAAGAGCAAATTCCTATTATAAAAGCAATATTACATATATAAGAACCTAATGCATTACCTACTGCCATATCGGTAAAACCTTCTTTACTTGATAATGTAGAAACAAAAAGCTCTGGTAAAGTAGTAGCTACACTGACTACAGTAGCACCTATTATTCCAAAAGAGATTCCTGTCTTTTCTGCAATCCAAATTGTAGCGTCTAGAAACCAATCTCCACCTTTTACTATCATTATTAAGCCTATAATAAACAATGATAAAGTTAAGAGTCCCCCCATATAATCCCCCTAAAGTTAATTTATTCCTTGACTACTATATATTTATATAAAAATAAATCCTCTATTATTACAATATTTTCATTTCTAAAGTTAATTCCCCTATAACTAAATAGTCATAGGGGAACCCTTACCTAACTCTAATATAATCTACATATTTATATTCTAGATCATCTTGCCTATACACTTCTGATTCCTTTATTATCTTCCAGTCATCAAGTACATCCAAATTTGGAATAAAGGTGTCTGCATCTTCAAAGGATTTGAAAATCTTAGTTATATATGCTTTGTTACAATAAGAAATAGTCTGCTTAGCAATTTCTCCTCCACCTATTATAAAATTCTTCATTTCATCATTGGGATTTAATTCTTTTAATAAGGGAAATAATGATTCTAAAGAATTAATTACCATTGCACCCTCTGCCTTATACTCTTTATCTCTAGTGATTACAATATTTATCCTATTTTGCAATGCTTTTTTATCTGGCAAGGATTCAAATGTTCTTCTCCCCATTACAATAATATTTCCCTCTGTAAGCCTTCTAAACCGCTTCAAATCTTCTGATATTTTATATAGCAAGTCTCCATCATATCCAATGTTCCAATTATTATCTACTGCAAATATTAAAATCATATTTCCTCCTATGAGTTATTTATTATATATAATTTATTTTTTACCAGTTTCAAATCCAGATATTATCTCCTCATAACTTCTTATAGCATATTCTCTTCCCGATTCAGTTAATTTAATTATGCCATCTTCTACATAGATCTTTTCTTTTCCTTTAAGTTCTTTTATTATTGATTTCAAAAACTGCTCATTCCACTGTAAGTGCTTCTCGATAGTATGAATTCCACTTTCCAAGTCTCCATCTTCCTTACCTTCATGATTATATAGATGAAACATTAAGGATTTTCCTGCAAATTCTATTCTCTGACGCTTTCTTCTATTAATAGTGGTTAAGAGACCTCTTCTAGGTGAAAATATGAATACCAACAAAAATACTATCCCTGTCATTAATGCCATAGAACCAGCTATGGAAACATCTAAAACAGAAGCAAGTTGATAGCCTAGAATTCCATTTAATCCACCAATCAGACCACTTAGAATGAGCATGTTTTTTAAATCATCTGTAAGAAGATATGCAGTTACTGGGGAACCTATCATAAAAGCAATTACTAAAATAGAACCTACAGATTCAAATGCTCCAACAGCAGTTATTGACACAATAGTCATCAAACTATAATGTATTAATGCAGGTGAAAATCCCAAAACAGTTGCTAGTGCAGAATCAAAAGTTACTATTTTAAGCTCCTTAAAGAATATTATTACAAATAAAAGATTTATTATTAAAATAATCCCCATAGAATACATAGATTTTGCTCCTATATCTACTCCGAATATTCTCATACGATCAAAGGGTGCAAATGCCAGCTCCCCTAATAGTACGGAATCTGTATCTAAATGAACTGATCCAGCATATCTGGATATGATTATTATAGCTATACTAAAGAGTAACGGAAATACTATTCCTATAGCAGAATCCTCAGATACCAGCTTAGTGCTATTTAACATTTCAGTTAAAAATACGGTAAATACTCCCATAAGGGCAGCTCCCACTATTAAAAAGGGAGAGGTTAAACTATTCGTCATAAAAAATCCGATTACTATGCCTAATAAAATTGTATGTGTTATGGCATCTGACATCATAGACATCTTTCGCAGTACTAAAAATACCCCGGGAAGAGAACATGCCACTGCCACTATAACCGATATAATTTGAATCTCTAATTGTGGTGACATTTATAACTCCTCCTTCTTAAAATAATTTTCCACATAGTCTAAACCCTTTTCAGTAATTGCCCATTTATTAAAATAATCTTTCTTAGCAAGCCCCCTATTTCCTAAGGATTCCAGTTTATTCATAAGCTCTTTTGCTGTTCTCCCAGTCATAGATTTATTTGGCTTGATTATGAAAATATCATGACTATGATTTATATCTTCATGATTCATAGCTAAATTATAAAGATTCACTAGCACTTGATCTTCATTTATTTCTCTTTGTTTTTTTCTATCTCTAAAGTATCTCCATATTAATCCTCTATTAGGTGCAAATCCTAGACTAATTATTACTATTATACTTATGACTATTACTATCATTGGACCTGTAGGCAATTTTGAAATTACTGAACTTAATACAGTACCAATAATTCCTGATATTGCTCCAAATACTGCTGATAGAATTACCATAATAGATAGTTTATCTGTCCATTGTCTGGCAGCCACTGCTGGAGCTGTAAGCATGGCACTCATCAAAATAACTCCCACAGTTTGTAGTCCTATAATAATAGCTGTTACTATCATAAAAAACAATAATGTTGTTATCCTCTTTGTAGAGAATCCAAGGCTCTCTGCATAGTCTGCATCAAATGATACTATCTTAAATTCCTTCCAAAAGATAATAGTTAATGTTATTAAAACTACTCCTAGTATTCCCATAACTTGAACATCCCTCTTAAGCAAAGTAGATGCCTGCCCAAAAATAAATTTTTCTAAACCAGCTTGATTCGCATTGGGTATCTTTTGGATATGTGTTAGGAGAACAATTCCTCCTCCAAAGAAAACTGATAATATCAATGCTAGGGCACCATCAAATTTGATTCTCGAATATTTTACTATAGAGAGGATTATAAATGTAGATAATAGCCCTGATATTAATGCTCCAATTAACAATACTTCTGTTCTTTTTGTTTGAGTCATTAAAAACGCTAATGCAATTCCTGGTAGTGCAGAGTGGGAAACTGCATCTCCTAATAAACTTTCTTTCCTTATAACAGCAAAACTACCTAATACGCCAGATATTATTCCTAGAAATGCAGAGCCTAATGATACGATCCTCAAAGTGTAATCTGTTAAAATAAGATCTAATATTGACAATTTCCTCACCTACCTCTTCAAAATTTGCCCTGTACTTCTATAGGTTCTCTTTAGATTTTCATCTGTAAAGACTTCACCAACAGGACCACTAGCTATTATCTGAGTATTTAACAATACTACCCAATCAAAATATTCTTCCACCGTCTGAAGATCATGATGGACAACTATTATGGTTTTTCCTCTTTCCTTTAATTCCTTTAAAATAGATATTATGGCTTTCTCAGTCTTAGCATCTACACCTTTAAAAGGTTCATCCATGAAATATATATCTGCATCTTGGACTAATGCCCTTGCAAGAAATATTCTCTGTTGCTGTCCACCAGATAGTTGAGATATCTGTCTATCTGCAAACTCCGACATACTTACTTTTTCTAAGGCTTCTCTAGCCTTAATTTTATCTTCTTCTCTTGGGCGTTTTATCCATCCTAGTTCTCCATATCGTCCCATAAGAACTACGTCTAAAACATTTGCCGGAAAATCCCAGTCTACACTTTCAGATTGAGGTACATATCCTATATGTTTCCTTTGAGACTTATAACTTTGACCATTGAATAGTACATTACCCGATACTGGTTTTATTAAATCTAGCATAGCTTTTATCAATGTGGATTTTCCTGCACCATTTGGTCCTACTATAGCCATTAAGACAGATTTTGGGATATTAAGGTCTATATCCCATAAAACCGGCTTTGCTTGATATGCTACTGTCATATCTTCAACTTCTATTATATAATCAAGATTCATATTTCCTTCCTCCTTGTTACTCAATTATTTCAAAGCATCAACAATTGTATCTATATTTGCCTTAAATGTACCTATATACGTTTCAGCTCCAGTTCCTGCATCGCCTGTAGAGTCTGAATAAAGTTCTCCTCCAATTTCCACCTGAAATCCTTGAGCCTTCACAGCTTCCTGCAATGCTTCAATACTTTTTCTTGGAACTGATGATTCAACAAATATTGCCTTAATCCTTCTTTCTACAATAAATTTTGCCAATTGACTAACATCAGATGTCCCAGCCTCAGATGCAGTACTTATACCTTGTAACCCCTTAACTTCAAATCCATAGGCATTGCCAAAATAGTTAAAAGCGTCATGAGCAGTTATAAGAACTCTGTTTTCTTGTGGAACTTCTAATATTCTTTGATGGATATATTCTTCAAGTTCATCAAGTTCTCCCAAATACTTTTCCAAGTTAGCGTCAAATTCACTTGCATGTTCCCCATCTAGTTTCTTAAGTCCTTCTGCTACAGTTTTTGCCGCCTCTTTCCAAAGTTTTACATCAAACCAAATGTGAGGATCGGAGCTTCCAGGATTCGTTACAAAATCAATAAAATTTGATTCATCAATATCTTTAGATACTGCTAAAATCATTTTTTTGCTACTTTCTATATTTTCAAATATATCTCCCATTTTTCCCTCTAAATGAAGTCCGTTATATACTACCATATCTGCATTTTGCATTAATTTAACATCTCCAGCACTTGCCTTATATAAGTGAGGGTCCACTCCTGGTCCCATAAGTCCTTGAACATTTACATACTCACCACCGATGGACTTCACAAGGTCTGCAACCAAAGTAGTAGTAGCAACTACTTTATATTTACCATCATTTGTTACACTATTTGAATTTCCACATCCCGTTACAACAACCGCTGACATTGATATAATCATTATTAAAATTAGTATTCTTTTCATTACTTATTCCTCCCTTATTATATTTGACCCATGTGGACATACCTTGGGGTAATTTAAATATTCATCTAATTTTTCCTCTAGTTTCTTATTAGTCACATGCTCTAGTTTCTCTGCTTCGTCATGTACTTCCTCTGGATCGTATCCCAATTTTTCCACAAGAAAAACTTCCCATAGAAGATGTCTCCTTCTAATCTTCCTAGCTTCTTCAGCTCCATATTCCGTAAGTTTTATTCCTTGATATACTGTATATTCAACGTATCCATCATGTAATAGTTTCTTTATCATCTCCGACACTGAAGGGGGTGATATCTTAAGTACTTTAGCAATATCTTTGTTACTAACTTGCTCCTTATCTCCACCAAGCTCATATATGGTTTTTAGATAATCTTCTTTGCTTATATTCATAATCTTCCTCCAAAATATTTTAATGTTAGGCATGCCTAACTTATTTATATAATACCCTTTTTTCTAGACTTAACACAATATTTTATAAATAAAAATCCTCATAACTTTTTATGGCTATGAGGAACACACTAAATTAACTGAAATATGGCGAATATTATTGAGAAATAATATATTCAAATTATCTCAACTAAAAATATTTAATTTCTAATTTATATTTATCATAATAAACCTGATACAGTCTTTCTAAATCTTCTTTGAATATATCAATATTTATACTGTCATGTTTTTTTATTATCACAGATTCAACTTTATCTTTATAGCTTTCAGTTAAATATTCTAGTATTTCTATAACTACATCCGCTATCAATATGGGTTCAAATATATTAATATTGACTATTCCCATTCCCATGTTTTTTGCATTTAAAGACCATTTATACTTACCTTTAACTGGATTTAACATAGTCTTCCTATATCTTTTGTCCTCAAGTAAAGTATATTGATTATAATAAGACAACTCTCCAAACGACAATATCTTTTCTTCATGGCTATCACTATTGTCATAGTAAAATTCTGAAGTTTCATATAGGATATTATTTATATCATAGGTTTCTATCTTATCTAACCTATTGTTCTCATATTTATATTTTTTGATAAATATGGCTTCTCCATCTTTTACAGCTTTAGTATTCTCTATTAATTGTCCAGATTCATTATATTTGTTATCATATGTATATACTATTTCATTTTCTTCCTGATACTCATTATCTATCTTAGTTCTTACTGCTTCATATATTTTATTGCCAAATTCATCAAATTTATAGTCGCATAATACTTCTTTTGTAATCTTGCCATCTACATTCTTTGTTGTTTCTCTAATTAAATCATTTTTTTCATTGTATACTAATTCAATGGTTTTATAATAAAATATATTATGCTGATAATGAAGTCCTTCATAAAAATAAGTATTTGTGTTGGTAATATAGTGATTATCCTTATATACAGGAAGTATATAATTATCCTCTTCTTTTACATCTATATAAATATCTACCTTTTCTTCTGCACTTATACAATTTCCGTATCTATCCTCTTCCATTGAAACTTCCAGCCATTTATTCATTAAATCACTTTCCCTTCTTTTCTATCCATAGATACAATTAAAAATCTTCAAGAATTACAATTCCATAATTATCACGATAATAATTATATATTTCAGGATTTTCATATCTGTAAAGCAAGTTTACATTAAAAATAGTTATAATTACACAATTGATTATACCTTTATAGTTTCCTATAATATAATCCATTATTTCCTTTATCATATCTAAAGTTAATGCTGGTTCATATATATCTACCGTACAGCTATCCTTGTCTCCATATCCATATCCTAGTTCCCACTTGTACTTTCCTCTTGCTGGATTAACCAAAGTCCTCCTCATTCTTCCATCTTCCAATATACTGTAATTATAATGATACAAAAGTTCTCCGTCATTGAGTATTGCTTGTTCATATAATCTTCCTTCTTCGTCATAATAATAGCTAATTGTCTTATAAAATCCTTCTTTATATTTAGTCTCTTTCTTAATCAATTGTCCATTACTATATTCAAAAGCAGTGGTTCCAAGGAAATTTCCCTCTCCATCTTTTTCAATAGTCTTTATTAGTTTATTCTCCTCATCATATATATTTTCATACAAATACACAACAACATCATCTATATCTGTAAAATGTCTATTAAGTCTTTTTTCAATCAAATTGAATTTCTCGTCATATATATTTTCATAAGTAATATCACCATCTACCTTGCCCATACGTTTAGTCTTTTCTCTAACCATATCTTCCTTGCAATTATATTCTATTTCTTCGATTCCATAGTATATTGTTTCTTCAATATAGTCATTGAAATTATATTGGTAGGATGTTCTTTTCAAAAATGTTTCATTTAAGCTGTTATCATTCATTATATCCCCTCCTTTTTATCTAAAAAGATATATAAGGCCCTCTTATTCAGAACATCATTAAATCTTTAAATAATTCAACAGTTCTGCAAAAGAGGGCTAAAATATAAACTCTATCACTATTATCTTAAAATAAGAATTTTTTATATCCTTTTCTTTAGCTTATATAAAGTATTATTATCTAAACAACTGACCCCTATAGAAGACCATAAAAGCAATAGCATCAGGGTATCCTATTGTTTTTATTTTCTGAATGTATGATACAATTATAACAATCACAAGTTTTCTTTACAATTGATTTATTTCCCTATATTTCGACATACTATAGGGTCGAGGAAATATATGAAAATTTCTAGTGATATTAAATAATTATAAATTAAAAGTCTGTGCTATTCTATTAATTAAATCCTTTATCTCTCCGCCCTCGAAAAAATATGATAAACTTAATTCCGATGTACATAACTTCTTGTATTTTATACTGGTTTCTTTTATCATATCAAATATCTGTGATGTGATCTTGGCTTGGTTTATTCTTCCAGATCCGACTATAGATATCCTCGTAGTATCATTAACTTCCACCTCTATAAATCTGTCTACATTAGTTACTATCTCCTTTCTTATGGTGGAAAATAATCTCATGTATTCTTTAGAGCAAGTAAAAGTAATATTTAAATCTTCATTTATTGAATTATTTTCTGTCATTCCAATATCCAAATTATATCTACCTAATATCTTAAATACATTTGATAATTTATCTATTTTATTAGGAATATTCTTTATTTTTACTTCTATTTGGCTATCGTCCACTACTAGTGATAGAACTTTTAATTCCTCCATCTTATCACTCCCTATCATTGTTCCAATTTCATCTTTGAAACTATTTCCAATATATATAGGCACTTCAAACTTTTTGCCCAATGCTAATGCTCTTTTGTCAATTACCTTAGCACCTAATCTAGCCATCTCCAAGACAATATCATAATCTATCTTTGGTATTCTAAGGGCATTTTCATATACTCTGGGATCAATAGAATATATGCCATCTACATCTGTATATATTTCACAAGGACAATTGAATTTAGCTGCTAATGCTACAGCAGTGGTGTCTGAGCCCCCTCTTCCTAATGTTGTGATATCTCCATTTTCATTAATTCCTTGAAAGCCTGCTATAACTACTACATTTCCTTCTTCTAAATATTTTTTTATTAAATCGTCCTCAATGCCTGCTATACTTGCCCTAGTATAGTTTCCTACAGTATTTATTCTACCTTGAACTCCTGTTAATGAAACAGCTTTGCATCCTAAATTATTTAATGCAATGGAAAGTAAAGCTATTGATTGTTGCTCTCCTGTTGACAATAAAACATCCAACTCTCTATCCAATGGATTCAAAGTTATTTCTTTAGCCAACTCAATAAGTCTATTTGTACTCTTTCCCATAGCTGAAACTACAACTATAATGTCCTTAGTAGATTTCTTTCTTTCAATTATCTTTTTAGAAACTTGAATAATCTTTTCAGTGGTTTCTACTGAACTACCACCATATTTCTGAACAATCATGAAATCACGTCCTTTTTTACACTTCTAGCCTTGCCACAAAATAATTCTTAGAATCTATCATAAATATATCAATTAATTTTTCTAATTTCTTTTTTGATATCAATTTAGTGGTAAATGCAATGCTATCCTTCTTTTCAATCATATCTTCTATAATTTCATTATCAATTATATATTTTTCTATTTTAACCTTGGTATCCTCCTTCACATTAATTCTCATATAATATTTGCCTCGATATAATTGATTAATGTTATTTAACTCACTATTTTCTAAAGAACAATTTCTTTGATAGGTATTGGACGTAATATCTATTAAATCACTTAATACTGCATTAGCTGTAGGAAATCTTCCAGCACCTTCTCCAAAGAATCTTAATTCTCCTACATTATCTCCTATAAAAGAAACCAAATTATTTGCATCATCAACTTTACTAAAATAAGAATTTTGGCTCATTATAACTGGCTCCACAGAAGCATAATACTTATTATCATTTACAATTGCTGTACCTAATAACTTAACTGTACAACTCATTGATTTTATATTCTTTATATCACTAAAGTTTATACTATTAATTCCATAACATGAAATATCTTCTTCACCTATCTTGTCTTTAAATGCAATAGTAGATAAAATCCTAAGTTTTCTTCTAGTATCATAACCTTCAATATCATCAGTAGGATTTGCCTCTGCATACCCTAACCTTTGACTTGTTTCTAATGCTTCCTGGAAATCCAAGTTTTCTGATATCATCTTTGTCAGTATATAATTAGATGTTCCATTTAATATGCCTCTTATTTCTTGTATTTGGTTTATATTTACCTGCTCTTTTAATGGTTTTATAATAGGGATGCCACCACCTACACTAGCTTCGTATAAAAAAGATTTATTCTTTGCTTTCGCTAAATTTGTTAACTCTTCCAGATGTTTTGCAACCACAGCTTTATTAGCTGTTATTACATCCTTCCCTTTATTTAATGCTTCTTTTATATAATAATATGGGTTATCTAAACCTCCCAAAACTTCAATAATTATATCAATATTATCATCTTCAATTATTTCGTAAATATCGGTGGTTAGTTTCTCTTTATCTATTTCAATATCTCTCTTCTTATCTATATCCTTTACCAAAATCTTAGATATGCTAATTTCTTGTTTTATTAGCTTCTCTAGATACTTCTTTCTTTCTTCTAGTATCTGTACAATACCTATTCCCACTGTTCCCAATCCTAATAAGCCAATATTCAACATTAATTTTCCCCCTCCTTTTGTATTAAATAATATCTTATCCAGTTATCTACTAAAATTTGCGAATAGCCGCTCCATGTATTTTCAGGTATTAGAGTAAAATCATCATTAGGAAAATAATTCTTAGGTAAATCTGGTGATAATCCTTTATCTCTATCTCTTCTATATTCATTGTATAAAGTATACCTATCATACTCTGGATGGCCTGTAATATATATCTGTTTCCCTTTTCTTCCAGCTACTATGTATATCCCAGCATCATTTGATTTTGATAAAACTTCTAATTCTTCTATATCTTTTATATCTTCTTCTTTAATCTCAAAATACCTAGAATGCGGAGAAAGTATCTTTTCTCCACATCTCTCAAATAGTGGGGAGTTTATATTTACAATCTCATGGCTGAATATCCCTGCTACCTTTTTATCTGTTGTATGCCTAGGTATCTTATAATTGTGATATAATCCTGCTACTGCTGCCCAACATAGATAGATAGTAGACTTAATATACTCATTAGAATAATCTATTATAGCTTTCAACTCTTTCCAGTAGGATATCTCATTAAAATCTACAAATTCCAAAGGGGTGCCAGTTATTATCATTCCATCATAATTTATATTTTTTATTTCACCTAATGTTTTATAAACTTTCTCTAGATAACTTAGATTTGTATTCTTAGACCTATATGTTTCTGTATATAAAAAATCTACCTGTATATCTATAAAGCTGTTTCCTAGTAATTTTAACAGTTGAAACTCCGTATCTAATTTATTTGGCATTAAATTTAATACTAATACTTTTGGCAAATCTTCAGATTTACTTTTAGAATTAATATCTATATTTTCCTTTCTAAGTAAATCTATGGCTGAAATATTTATATCAATTACTAATCCCATGTCTTACCCTCCTAATCCTATTTCAAAAGCTTTTATTATATCTCCAATATTCTCAGAACTAAATATCCCTCCTCATGCATGTAAGTTCTAAACTCTCCCCTGACAGTTGTTAACATGGAAATCACTAATTCTAGTTTTTTTCATTTTCTAATCCTCCTTTTTATAATTAAAAAATCCCTTTCTAAGATAAGAAGGGATTTATAATGCAAAAAGATATAGATTCCGCCTCTTATCTCTCAGTTTTCACCGCAGGAATTAGCACATTTTTTAAACTATATAGCTTAAAATTGTTGCTGGGTTTCATCGGGCCAGTCCCTCCACCTCTCTAGATAAGAAAATATTAAGTTGTAATTAAAAAACCTTCTTAGCTAATGCTAAGAAGGTCGATTTTCTATGAAATCTCTCTTATCGCCATTAGCAGAACCACCTTGCCAAATGGCAGGTTGGCGTAGGGTCATAGAGCTAATTCTCTACCCTAACTCTTGATAAGCAATACTATTAAATTGTTAAAATGATATTAACACAGAGGATTAAATATGTCAATGAAAAAATATCTTTTATTAATTCTTATGCTTTGAAATTATAAATTGGCTTTATTATGTCAATGACCTCAGCAGTTTCAGTAATATTATTTAATATTTCTTCAATCGCTTTATATGCAAATGGTGATTCATCTAAAGTATGTTCACTTATGGATGTAGAATAAATTCCTTCCATACTCTTTTTAAACTCATCTAAAGTGACAGCCTCCTTTGCAACATTTCTGCTCATAAGCCTTCCTGCTCCATGAGGAGCTGAATAATTCCATTCAGGATTACCCTTTCCAATGGCGATTATGGAACCATCTCTCATATTTATAGGAATTAGAACTTTTTCACCTTTATAGGCTGCTATGGCACCCTTCCTAATGATATTATCCTTGAAATTAATATAGTTATGAATAGTCTCAAAATAGTTAAATTCACTTAGCTCTTTTCCAAGTAAGTTTTTAAGAATAATATCTGACATTACTTCACGATTTAAACTTGCATATTCTTGACATATCCTCATATCATTTAAATACTTTTCTCTATGCTCCCCAGTTAAATAGCACAAAGCCTTGGGATATTTAGGCTGAAGTTCTGCATAGTCCTTTTCTAACTCTTCAAGAACCTTCTTTATTTCTTTTCTTCTGCCTTCTGCTTTATAGCGAGCAATTATTTCTTCTCTTTTAATAAAATAATCACCCTTGCCGCTACATAAATCTATTGCTAGTCTTTGATATATCTCTGCCACTTGCTTACCTAGGTTTCTGCTGCCTGAATGGATTACTAAATATTTATTGTTGTTGCTATCTACTCCGATTTCAATAAAGTGATTGCCACCCCCGAGAGTTCCTATACTTCTTTCAATTCTTTTAGTATCCTTCAAATCTCTAAGGCAATACAAATCCTTTAATTTATCAAATTTAAACTTTCTTTCATTATGTGTAGATTTTCCAGAAGGAATCTTTTTGTTTATTATATCATCTAACCTTGGTAAGTCTATGTCTATATCTCTAAGTTCTACAGTAAGCATTCCACATCCTATATCAACTCCAACAATATTGGGTATCACCTTATCCCCCATATCAGCTGTAAATCCAATTACACAACCCATACCTTGATGAACATCTGGCATTATTCGAACCTTTGAATCCTGGATGAAATCTTGATTTAACAAATCAAGTATTTGCTCCTTTGCTCCGTCTTCAAGATTATCAGTAAATATCTTGGCAATATTATATCTTCCTTGTAATTCCATTTAGTCACATCCTTCTTTAATCATATTATCATATATCAAGTGTGGCTCTATTCTTTCCTTCTTTCTTAGATTTATATAAGGCCATATCTGCTCTTTTAACTACAGATGAAAAATCTTCATCATCTTTATTAAAATAAGAAGCACCTATTGAGATAGTTATATGGTATTTTTCGCCTTGGTCCTCATACTCAAAATTTTCTATATCTCTTAAAATCTTATCTGTAAATGAATCTAAATGTTCTTCTTTCAGCCCTTCACAAATAAGAAGGAATTCTTCTCCTCCCCATCTACAAAGAAAATCTGTTTTTCTTGTAGATTTATTTATGATTTCTACAAGATTTCTTAAAACTCTATCCCCTACATCATGTCCGTAACTATCGTTTATTTTTTTGAAATCATCTATATCAAAGATAACAACGGCAAAAACATTATTATATCTTTTAAATAAATAAAATGTTTCTTGCAGCTTTTTTGTGGCAGCTCTCCTATTAAAAGCCTTAGTGAGTTCATCTATATTTAATTTTTCTCTTAATTCTTTATTAGAATTTTGATAATACCAATGTTCTAAAATTAATACTATTAAAATTCCTATAAGGATCAATCCAAGTGATAAAACTCCTACTAATGCAGTCATTTTAGAAATAGCTTTATCACCATCCTCAGAAATTTCATCTATATAAGGTTGAATGTCATCAAAATAAACACCCATTGCAATAATCCAATTATATTCTTTATATAACTTTGCATAAGTTAATTTTTCAGCAACTTCGTCACGTGTTTTCTTTTTAAAAAAATAGGTAAAATATATTTCCCCATTTTCTTTAATTCCGTTGAGTTCTGTTAGGTAAGGATAATTACCTTCAATATCTTGAGTCTTTGTAGATAAATACGTACCTTCTGTGTCTTTTAAGTTTGGATGGATGAGGCGAATGGCATAATTGTCTCCACCATCATAATTCACAATCTCATTAATCCAAATATAAGCATCATTTTCAAAGCTATCACTATGTATTCGTTTCTTTATAGATTCTGTAGTTGCATGTTTTATGTAATCTTTAGTAACTCCATAAAAAATATAATATTTTCCATAATCATCTTCATTATACGTTATAGCCTTTTTCTTTAAATCATCAATATAATCATAGACATCTCTTGTATCCTCCATATGGCCTATATTATTCTGGTATAAAATTTTATCTGTAGATCTATCTAATATAAATATATCGAAAGCCTCTTTGATAGTTCCTGTATCAAAGTAGTCAATGACTTTCTCTAAAAAATCTTCTTTTTCTGATCTATAATATTCTTCTATAACTTTAGTAGCTCTATTTATACGATTTCTATTTACTTCCATTATCTCAACTTGTGTTTGCTCAATATTATTTATCATATTATTGACTGAATCCCTAAGAAAATCCTTCTTTATATCTATAATGCGATCTTTAGTATATTGGGCATATAATACTTTTACATCCTTAAATGTAGATATGTAAGAATAATTCAAAATAACCAGTAAAGAAGCTATGGAAAAGATAAGTAAAAAAATATATAGTTTTCTTACTCTCTCCAGGCTATCAATTCTGTCAATCAATTTATGTATCCGCTTTTTCAATTGGACCATCCTTTCGGCTCACTAATTACCTTCCTATTTATAATTTCATTGTATCATAACTGTTATAATAGTTGTAACTCGTTATATAAAATTATTCGAATATTAAAGAAATGCTCCAGCCTATAAAGACTGGAGCATTCTCTAGCTAATGTTTAAAGCTACTAATCTACCTTCTTCAAATCTTATTATATCATCATAATATTTAGTAAAATCTTCGTTCACTTTATGAGTAATAAATAAGACTGTAAGATCATCTCTTTTCAATAAATATTCTTCTATTTTTCTTTAAAGTTTATTATTTAAGAAAAGCTAATCTGATTAATATTCTTTATTCTTATTTCTCCATTCACTTTTACTAAGTTTATAATAGTGGAATTCTTCATTTTCAATCTCAATACTACTTATATAGCTAAATCCACATTTTTGAATTACTCTATTTGAAGGTATATTATGTGTTAGCGCTATTGCGTTTAGCACCTCAATATTAGTATTTTCAAATAAACACCTTATTAATCCTTGTGCCGCCTGAGTTGTATATCCCTTAGATCTATAATTCTTTGAAATAGCATAGGCTATCTCTCTATTGGGTGGTGGCAATTCATCTTTTAAACCTGTACAACACCACCCAATAAACTCATTCGTTTCCTTTAATATGATACCTAAAAATAGTAACTGGTTCTGAATATTAGGAACAGTTTCTAAAAATTCTTTATTACTTTTTATATGAAAATCTATTAACCATTCCTTACGCTGTTCCTTTGTTGATTTTCAATCAGGTAAATAATCTGTTATTTCAGGCTGTAATGTAAGATCATATAACTCATCCAAATCCTCTAATCTAAATTCTCTTAATACTATATCCTTACAATCTATTGTAAAGACATTTTTTGAGCTTATCTCTTCATAACTCGTAATTTTACTTTTAGACATAATTATTACTCCTCCCTTATTATTAAATACACCTACTTTTTAATCTTTAAATATTCCTCTTTTGTAAGAGAATAATAGGGTTCTCCATTGTAAAAATCAAACTCTTCAGGTAGACCACTAACAAAGTACTGAAATTTAAATCCAAGCTTTTGTATTACTCTATTTGAGGCCATATTTTCTGGTTTTGCTAAGGCAATAATTTTTTGAAGCCCTATTGTATTAAAACAATAGTGAATCAATGCAGTCATGGCTTCAGTAGCATATCCATGTCCCCAGTAATCTTGCCCAATCAAATAATATATCTCCTTCTCTGGATAGAAGCAATCCAGAATTCCAACTCCACACCAACCAATAAATTTACCTGTCTCTTTTAAAAAGATTGCAAAAGAATATTTAAAATCTCCCTCAAAACCAGTTTCATAAGAATTAATCAACCATTTAAATAAACCTCTATATTCTTCAAAAGACATAACTTCCATATCCATATATTTGAACAGCTGTTTATTTTGCGTTAATTCAAAAGATTCTAATAAGTCCTTCTCGATATACGGTCTAATTACTAATCTACTTGTTTCAATTCTCATTTTTTTATCACATTAAGACTCCTTTTTATTGTTTTTTGTTCTTCTCTTCTTTAAAAATATATTGGCATAAACTCACCTCCTACAAAAAATTAAAAGGCTGTAATGAAATTAGATTTCATTTACAACCTTAGTAGAATTATTGTTATTTTATATATGCAAAATAGATAGACAAATGTCTATTTATTACATAAAAATGCCATACGTTAAGTATGGCATTTAATAACATAACAAATATAGAAATATGCAAATTAAAAGATCATAATAAAAAATTAGTATTCTTTTAACAACATAAATTTATAAAAGGTATAAACGCAAAAACTATTTCTTAACATTGATTGTCTTAAAAATGCATTGTCCGTGAATTCAGAATTGAAAAATTTCAAAATAAATAGAATAACTTAATCAAAAATATTTCACCTATTAAACACAAGAACTTAAAAAATGTAATATTAAATGTCCACATTTTAAAAATGAATTTTATAGTGTAAATATTTACCACAAATATATGATGATCTAGTTTTGCAAATCGTACCACTTACAATGAGGGTGATTATAATAGAGTCTGTAATCAAGGCTTCCATCATGTCTTTTTAGTGAATGGTGATGATGAAATGATTCATAATCCCAGAAGATCATTGCCAATGGCAACTGGCAATCTATCTTTATATTAATTTTCCATTAATAAAAACATACTACAATATTGTATTAGCTGTAGCATAAGATTGTGCTTGTGATTCCCACATATTTTTATATAACAGACAACTTAAAAGCAATTTTTCATGGCTTCCTACCCCTACAATTCTCCCTTCTTTCATAACAACAATTTTGTCAGCAAATTTAACTGAACCTAATCGATGAGTTATTATCACGGCTGTTTTATTCCTTGCGATTTTTGCAAAACGTTCATATATTTTCGTCTCTTCTACAGGGTCAATTGCAGCAGTAGGCTCATCTAATATTATTAATTCGTGGTCTCTATAAACACCTCTAGCAATTGCTACTTTCTGCCATTCCCCACCTGACAAATCTACACCGTCAAACTCTCTAGATAGCATAGTCTCATATCCATTTGGAAAAATATCAGTATCTAACCGAAGTCCAGATTGCACAACAGCCACATCTATATCTTGTTGTGTTTTTGACTCAGATTCCATATCACTGATTGTAATATTATCTGATAACTCAAGCTGATACCTCTGGAAATTCTGAAATACACCTGTGATTCCTGTAAACAATACTCTTGGTGTAATCTCCTTTGTTGATTTATTGTTATGCGTAACTCTTCCATTTTGCGGCAGATACAATCCAGTAATCAAACGAATCAATGTAGATTTGCCAGCTCCATTTTCTCCTACTACAGCAATTGTTTCTCCTCTATGAATTGTTAAATTCACATTTTCCACTGCATTTATATCGGAACAAGGATAAGAGAAACTAACATTTTCTAAACTAATCTCTCCATGAAAACTTTCCTCCTGTACCTTTTCGCATCCTTCTCTTTCTTCAAGCTCTAGAAATCTTAAATAGTTTTGTACTTTTCCAAAATTATTTGCATAATATCCTAGACGTCCACATATAACTTGTTCCATCATATTAAACATACTTTCAATAGAAGCAAAAACTGCAGCAAAAGCACCTACAGATATCTCGTTATTCATCAATGCATCAACAAGCATCCATAAAATACCCATATATCCTATAAGTGTAGCCAACTTAGTACTAAGCTCTATCAAATTAACCTTCATATCCGCCTTCCACTTCAAGTGGTTAATCTGTACCAATGTTTGTTTTAACAATTCCATAAAATACGGACATGCACCTAAGATACGTGTTTCCTTTACATACTTCCTACCCGACAGACAATTTTCATAATATTCACCTTTTCTTCTAAGGGGCGCCGATTTATCTTCCAGTTTTGAAAACACCTTTACACGTATGAACTGTGTAAACATAACAGGTAAAAAAACTACAAGTAACGATACTACTAACACCGGTTTTAATAAAAATAGATATGTGCCCATGAAAAGAAAATATGGGAAATAAAATAACATTACATCCATAATTGTATTTATAAGATTTATAGCAAAGTCTATTCCAGAATAAGATTTATTAATATGATCTAAAATTTCATTATTTTCAAAGCAAATGGGGTCTAGTTTGTTCATTTTCAAATTTACAGTGCTAGTAAGTTGTCCTCGTACTTTAGGATCATAAGTCTCAGCTATAAAATTAGCAAGTCCATTTGTAATTTGTTCAAATACTTTTATTGAAAACAGAAATAGCAGTGCAAAAATAGCACTTTTTATTGTACCTTTATCATTTGATAAATCAGCTACCTTATCAAATAATACCTGCATCCCAAATGTTGATGCTGCAATGGACACTCCATTAAAAGCAAAGAGTATATAGTTAAACGTAACTAGCCTAGGTGAAACGGATACGATCTGAGGAAAAACTTTTCTAAACATAGTCCATATTGTTATATTCTTTTGTACATGCTCCTTATTCATCATACCAACTCCTTTGTGCCTTAAACATATTAGAATAGATACCGTTTTTTTGAAGTAATTCATCATGGCTACCACATTCAGCAACAACCCCGTCATCTACTACCAATATTTGATCAGCAATTCTTGCAGCACCTAGTCTATGAGTAATTAGAATTGTTGATTTTCCTTTACTTACTTTTCTAAATAATTCGTATACTTTACTTTCACTAATTGGATCAAGTGATGCAGTAGGCTCGTCAAGAATATGTATAGGCGCCTTACTTATCAGATTTCTGGCGATAGCAACCCTTTGCCATTGACCTCCAGATAAATCTATTCCATCTTTCATTAATTTGCCTAACGGTGTATCAATACCTTTTGGCATCTTTTTAATAGATTCCGTCATATCCATACTGTCCAGAGCATTTTCCACTAAAGTTTTTTGTTCATCAATCTTATGATTTTCTCCACAATTACCTAAAATCACATTATCCTTAATCGTCACGTAATACTTTGCAAAATCCTGAAATACCACAGAGAAATATGCTTTTAACTGTTCTTGTGTAAAGTTTCTTAAATCTTTCCCATTAATTAGTATCTTACCCTCATAATTATCATATAGCCCTGTAAGTAACTTTGTTATAGTCGTTTTGCCAGCACCATTTTTCCCAACAAAGGCATACGCTTTACCTTTCTCTAACCTCATAGAAAGACCATTTAGAATCTTTCTATCCGTTCCTGGATAAGTGAAATGTACATTAATAAATTCTAAGCTCTCATAAGGCATTTCCTGTATAGATATATCCGGAAGTTCATCTGAACCTTGAGTTTCTTCAAGCCTTGAAAACAAGGAGAAATCTATTAAATACATTTTATTTTTAGAATATTCCTTCATTGCAAAAGATAACTCCCATGACATCTTTTGCACAAGATTAAAAGCAGCAGTAACTAAACTTATATATAAGCCAACTGTGATTACTCTATTTCCTGCAGGTACAATCAATACTAATGCAATTACCATTGATAAAAATGTTGTTATGATACTTGCTGTTTTCGTTCTAATAAATATCTTTTTATCAGCCTCGTATTCAATTTTACGTGCGATTTCATACCTATCAAACCAGACTTTATTTATAGCCTTCGTATACCCAAATAAAGCGCGTTCTTCAATATTTTCTCTAGACGAAAGAACCTCTTTTAAATAATCTGCCCTTCTTCTATACTTTTCTGCATCTGTAAATGCCTCATAATCAACTTTACCACTCTTAAATGCCAGTGCGAATAATGGAACTGAAATTCCTACAATGGCGATAGATACCCACCATACATGTGCAGCAATTAATAATAGAATACTTGTGATTTCTACTATATACTCCATGATATTTAGGATATTATTCAATCCTTTTATCATTTGCTCAGAAGGACCCTTGCCTATTCTTGTAATTAATTCCCATGTCTCATTATTTTCAATATGCTTATATGCTAAACGACTCCTTTTTTTTACTACAGCTAGTCGCATCACTTCGTTCATTCGTAAATCGAGTCTTAAGTTCACAAATGCTAACAATATTGAGGAAATCCAAGAAAATCCAATAAGTCCCATAATTGCAAATAAAGGCGAATAAATTCTAATTACTCTACCATTTGAAAAAATATCAATGGCTGTATCTACAAATGAAGTTGTTGCCAACACCAGAAGACTAGGAATAGCAGCAACAAAAAATCGTAATAACACCATGCATATCACAGGCATAGGTGCAATTTTTAAAGGTATTCGAATATAATCAATTACCTTGTATTTTCTATTTTCAATTATCATACATCTTCCCCCACAGTTTAGCTATATTTATCGTTTATATTGTTAAATAAATCCAACTAAATCATATAATGTTTTTACCATAAATTTAAAATATCACAGAAATACAACTTCATCAAATCGATTATATATTTTAAAAAGCCCTGATTACCATCCTACCTTTTATTTAAAAGTAACAGCTCTCAAGGAGATATTTACTAAATCGTTATTGATAAAAAATATGTATACAAACTAGAAATTTAATTCTTTATATATCCAATATTATTTTATTGCTATCTTTATTTACCTCTGCATGGTGCACACCCTCTATTAGGAGGTTCACCAAAAGTCGTTATTTCAGCAACAACTGGTTTAGTGTAGTTCATTATTTTTCACCTCTTTTCAAATTACTTATTATATATAAACTTGAATACCGCTTTAAAATGATATGTTTAACTTTTAAAAAAGCTATCATTATAAAACAATATACTCAAGTTTAAAATATCTTAATAAAATTTATTTTTTTAATAATCATGAAACTTTAATTGTTGTAAATTGTTTTGTCTAGATATTCCTAAACGTCTATCAACTGTGCACATCCATATAAACTCTTATCCTCTGATAATGCTAATCCAAAATATCTACAGATAAATTTTTTCTTAATTTTTATGTTCCAAAGGGTTGTCTTAGATATTAAAAATGAACTTTCAAAATTATAGCATCAATTAGCTGATTGTTTGACCCCTACAAGTCTTACATAATTTATCTAATACAGAAGTAATCTAATTTAAATTTGAAAACTTATAGCAAATTTTTTTAGCACCATGAAATTTATAGTTGTTGTGAATTCTGTTTTCTAGCAATTGCTATCTGTCTATCAACTGATGAACATCCATATAACGTCTTGTCCTCTGATAATGCTAATCCAGGACATCTACCACAAAAATCTATTAAATCACAATTAACACATTCAGGTAAATCTTTTTTCTTCATTCTTTTAATTTTTTTTAATTCTTCAGAGTTATTCCAAATATCTGAAATTGAACTATCGAAAATATTACCAACTTTGCACAAAAATGAATTGCAAGGATATACATTACCTTTACAATCTATGTAAATATTGTTAATTATTGGTTTACACAAGTAATCATCAAAATCAAAAAGTGGTTTTATTTTTTTAGATTCACCAATATCTTGCATTCTATCAATATCCTTAATGATTTTAGCATAATCATTATTGTCAATCCTTAATGACACAGGTGATATATCTCCATTGTTTTTGGAACTGATTGCAGTTGTTACTTGATATTTAAAATTATTTTTATCACAAAATGATTTTAACTCTTTATATTCACAACTATTCTCTTTCATTAATGGTGTTTTGATTTCTATGGGAATATTATACTTGTCCATTAAAAAAATATTATTTAGTACTTTTTCTAAAGAACCAGATATTCCCGTTATAGAATCATGTATTAAACTATTTAATGAAAATATAGTAGTTGAAAATTCAGCAATGTATAAATTAGCTAATTTCTCAACTTTTTCTTTATTTAACATAGAAGCGTTACTGAGTAAATTTACTCTAAAGTTTAAACTTCTAGCAATTTCAATAATTTCAAGGACATCTTGCCTAAAGAAAATCTCTCCACCCGTAAAAGTAACATCAAATGTTCCTAGCTCTCGTAAATCATTAAGTAATTTTGTTATCGTTTCAATATTCAATCCACTGTCATTATGCTCAGGTATATAACAGTGTTTACACTTCCAATTGCACTCTGTTAATAATTCAATAGTTGCATGTAAAGGAATGTTTTTGTCGATAGAAATTTCTTCTAATGAAATGTTTAAAATATCATGACTCATAACAATCTTCTCCTTTTGTTAGCAATTTTTTTGAAATTAAATCTTCTACAAACTCTTTCAAATCACTTGTAATAATATCGTTTGCCACATCATATTGTTCACTTAATATTTCCACTATTTCTTTATACAAGTTATGAGATTTAATCAATATCCAAAACTCTTTTCCAATTTCTTTCAAAGTAAATTCTTTTTTAGTAACTTCATCAATTATAAATATCTGATTATCTATTAATTGCCATGAAATATTTTTCGAATAATAAATTTTCATAACTACCACCTCCATTATTATAGTTACCTTTAGCGTTAACCATAACTTATAACGCTTTGAATCACTGTATTTTAAACAGTAACCTTTCCTTATCACTCAAAATATTTATATTTCCAAAAGGATTTTTGCCTCTCTATGTCGAATAATATAAGTACGACCAAATATTATATTAAGGATGCAAAAGCCTTTATATGAACGTCAATTAATCTTTAACAATATCTATTTGTTTGCATCTAAATCTAATAGTAAAACAAAATTTAAGGTTACTGAATTACTTAGTTTCCTTGATACCAACCATTATATTGCCTATCTATGTGATTTTAAGCCTTTTAGATCCTTGCCTTCTTATTCTGTCTTTCAAAGGTTTATTAAATATATAGACAATGAATCCTTAAAATAAATTATAAAATCTCAAGTATTAAAACTTCAACAACTTGAATTTATCGATAATTCTTTTGTTTCATGTGATGCAACTCAGATATTTGCTAATACTAAACAAAATAATTCTAAGTCTTTCACTATCAATAAATTTAAGAAAGACAACCATCCTAAATCTGATCTAGATTGCAAATTAGGTATTTATACTTCATCTAATTCTCATAATGAAAAGAAATATAAATTTTATTGGGGTTACAAGAATATTATTCTAACTGATGTTATTTCTGGTATTCCTATTGCTGAAATTACAACAACTACTGAAATCGCCGAATCTTCTATGGTGATTGATTTTCTTAAAAAGGTTAATCCGTGGTTTTCTCTTAATGAAACTTATTTTATTGGCGATAAAGCCTATGATACTAAATACATTCATAATTTTATTCGTTATGACCTTGATGGTCATGCCTTCATCCCACTTAGTCCTTGTAGCTCTAAGGAAAAGAAAATGCTAAGTGATTCTAATGCCATTAGCAAAGCTCGCTATGCACAAGGATAGTAAACAATATTTTGATTCTTATATTAAGCAAAAGTTTTGCTGTCCTTTTAGAACTAAGAAAGGTGATTCTTTATTCTCTTGTAAACATCCTAGATATTTTAATGGTAAGAAAAATAGAAAATGCACCAGCTGTATTACAATAGATACTAATTATCCGGCTTCTATAAATCAAAAATCTATCTTTCTTAAAAAATTTATGCTTTAAGAACTGAATCTAAAAAGTATAATTACAAAATAAAACAGTCTTAATCTTGAAAAATCTACGGTACGTAACATTAATTCTATTTCTAATTTAAATACTTTAGGTCATTTTACACTTTTATCTCTGGCTCTTAAAACTATTGCTGATAATCAAAAAGATAAAATTAGATTTCTATCTAAGTTTAAAAAAGTTTCATAAGCCTATATACATTTAGCTCTTTAGTTTTTAGGTTAGAATTATCAACCCTTAGCCTTGATATGCCATTTTTTGACTTAATTCTTTTAAATTTTCAATTTCCAAGCTGAAAATGATTAATTTCTATCCTTTCTAGATGAATATATATTTGATGTTCATTATTAAAAGTTCTATGTTAAAATTTTATTAATTATGCTCATATCCATCTAATTCATTGTGAATCATCTAAATTATATAATTAACTAGGGATATATTCAATGAATTTAATCCGATATTTTTGGATATTTTTCGACATCTTTAGATATATTCTGTTGCATTTTGTCGAATAATGCTAAAATAATGAATAGACTACATTAAATAGGAAAATTTGATTCAGATCAATGATATGCTGATATTTGCAATTAAATTGTCTTGTAGCTTATATTGTTCACTAAAACTCTAAAAACTTATGAATTTATAATCCCATAATATACAAGATCTTCATATCTATCCTCCCCGTATAATCTTTTTAATTACCTAGGATATCTTGATTATAAAGCATTAAATGTTAAAAGACTATTAAGTGTCTGTTGATTTAATTCTCTTATTAGTTGATTTAGCATATTTAAGCATAAGAATGCAGAAGATAAGTCCTTACTAAGGGGTAATTAAATAAGTTCATGAAAGCACCCTCACCTCTTCAGATTATGATTATAATCTATACCCCAAATTCGCTTTCATATTTTTTAAAAAATTCATAATATATACGTAGATTTTCTAATTCTGTCCATCTTTTCACCTGAATTGGATTTTCATCAAGATTATATATTTTTGCTCCATGCATAGCAAGGAAAAATGGAGAATGTGTTGATATAATAAACTGGCAGTCAAAAAATCGTGCAGAATCCTCGATAAACTTCATTAATTTCATCTGACGTTTTGGAAAAAGGCTGTTTTCAGGCTCATCTAATAAATAAAGTCCATTTTCCTCAATTTTTTCTGTAAAATATAGAAAGGCACTTTCACCATTTGAATACTTTCGTACATTATCCATCAATTCATTCCTCACAAAACGTGACTGCGTTTTGCTTCTAGCAAAATTTGCCTTTTTAAGCTGCTCGTAATCTGCTATAGACTTCATTTGAAAATGAGAATACTTAGCATCCAAATATTCTTCAAAAAGTTCTTCCCGTTTTTGGTCAATTCCTTCGTTGAGGTTGCGGATGTTAAACATATAATCAAATACATCATCACTGGTAATAATTCTACTTTTTTCAGAAATATCAGTTCCAAGTTCCATTGTACACATACTGACATAGTCTGTATAAAAATTAGATTTATTATAGATAGAGTCACGATTGATCCCTGTCTTTTCTGCTATCACATTTAATGCTGTTGATTTTCCTGAGCCATTCCCACCATAGAAAATCGTTATCGGCTCAAAATCAACTCTTTCAAGACCATTTTTTGATAGTATCTTAAATGGATAAAAAGAATCATAGCACGTTCTTTTTATATTAATCAAAAAGTCAAATTCTATATCCCCATTTGGAAATGTAAAAGTATTTAAATAAACCATTATTATCTTCCTTGTCATCATATTATATAAATAATTTTATAAGTGAACTGCTCTCCACTAGTGAAATCAATTAATTGAAATTGAATGATGTTTACTATAATATTCTTATTTTGTTATAATACTATCTCATGGTAAATGAACATTTACAACAAGAATTACATTATCCATATGTTCAACAACAATCAATGTATAGTAAACATATGACGTATATAGCAATATATCATCCTTCTACTAAGCAATACATTTACTCCAAGCTATTTTACTTACTATTAATCCAACTGGAATATAAATATATACACCATAAGGAATCATAGTTAATATATAATGTCCTAATGCAAATACACCCATTATAAACACAGTTATTAAAATATTACCTCCACTGACAGGGTTTTCTGTTATTTCAAAGGCCTTAGAAAATGGTAAATTATTATCCAATATTTTAAATACACTAATGATGAAAAGCAACATATTTATTCCAGCTACTATAACTTGGTCAACTATCTGCATCCTATATATAATTAAAAATATTAAACTGACTAAAATAAATACAGGTACAAATAAATTTACAATTGCCGCTTTAACAGTACCTCTATAAATAGCAGACTTATCTTCTATGGGTATAGTTTGGTATATCCAAGCACCTTTATAATTTCCAGAATACTCTAATGATCCTAATACAGCAGGAATCATCATGAATACCATGTAAAACCATAAATAATTCTTTGTATTAGAAACATTTAAAAAATCCCTCCGATTCATACTAAGCATCATAAAGAATGGGAATATAATAGACACTCCTAAACTTGGATAAACCTTCAGCTTAAATGTTCTTTCATTTCTCAACATATTAGTGGCAAACTTATAAAAGATTCTCTCTTCTTTATTTCTACATAATATCTTTGACATAAAAATAGTAACTTTATTTCTATCCTTAGTTTGACCCTCTGTACTATTTAATTTCAGTAAATTTCTTTCGAATGTAGGTATTAGTTTTATATAAATCACTATAGATAAAATTGGAATTAAAGTCCCAAGTATAGAGTAGATTATAATATAACTCTCACGATTGCCCTTTAATATTAACTCAAAGGGTGCAGCAAACCATAATGGTGGAAAAAAGTATTTCCATAGACTAGGATTATATTTCATATTGTTTATATCTATAATATTAAAAAGTCTACCTATTAATTGATATCCTAGAGACATAATTATGGTTAACCCTATTTGAACATAATTTATAATATCCTTTAACTTTTCACCGCTAGAAAATCTGAGAACTACAAGGTAAATAAGGGCAGTAAGTATAATTACAAATAATGCAATCAAAATAACTTCTAATAAGTATATAAAAAAGAAAGTCAATCCATGCTTTTTTATGGATACAATAAGTGAAGGTCCAGCGATAGCCATAGTGATGGTTGTAATATACATAAATATATGTAATATCTTAGCCATATTTAGTGTTTTACTATCTACGGGTTTTGAAAGTAATATTTCCTTATCTTTCACATCTAACAATACTGAGCTAAAATCTACTATTAAAGAAGTCATTAATAAGAACATAGTTATTCCAAATATAAAACTCATTTGGAACAAAAAATTTTTTCCAACTACTATAAATACAATTAAAAAAGCTCCCATTAGAATATATATCCATAAAGATTTTAAGAAATTATTCCTATCATCAGCTTCTTTTGCTTTTTTCTTGTTACTTTGATTACTCAAAACAGTAGATACTCTTCTTCCATCTAATATTAGCTTTACATTAAGTATCTTTCGCATCATAGGATAATCTACACCTATTTTTTCAAATAATTTCTTGAAGAGATCCAAGAATTTTAACACTTTAAAATCCCTCATCTACATCACCTCTTCTATGGTAGCTACTATTTCCTTAGCTATTTTCTCATGTTCATTGAAGCCTGTTAATTGATTGAAAATCTTCTCTAAGGAGCTATCCATGGTTCTATCTTTTAGATCATCGAAGCTACCATCTGCTACTATTTCTCCATTGTTTATAAGTATTATCCTACTGCTGATTTTTTCTACTACTTCCATGATATGAGAGGAATAAAAAATAGTCTTGCCTCTTCTAGCTAGTTCTGCTAATACCTCTTTAAATACCATAACACTGTTGGCATCCATTCCGCTTAAAGGTTCATCTAGGAATAGAATATCAGGATCATTGATTAAAGCTGATATTACAAGAGTCTTCTGCTTCATTCCCTTAGAATAAGAGCTGATTCTAGCATCATAAACATTCTTAATCCCAAATAAATCCATTAGTTTCTCAGCTTTTTTATTTGCCGCTTCGTATTCCATACCATAAAGTTCTGCAATAAAAGTAAGATACTCTCTTGCTGTAAGATTTTCATAAATCTCAGCTGTCTCTGGTACATATCCAATTTTCTTTTTATATTCTACTTCTCCATTTCTTATATCTTCTCCAAATATCTTTATCTCCCCGGAATGATCTCCAACTAAACCTAACATAATCTTCACTGTAGTACTCTTTCCTGCTCCATTTGGCCCTATATACCCTATGATTTCTCCCTTATGTACATCTAGGTTAATATCTCTTAATACCTCTTTACTTCCATAGCTTTTCCTTAGACTTCTTATGGTTATTATTGGCTCCATATTCCCATCCCCCCTGTTAATATATTAACCACATTATACCATAATGAATTTTATTTCTTATATGTTTATGAGGATACTATGAAATTTCCTCTAGCTATATTCTTTTATATATTCCGTCCTCTCTTTTCATAAGATTGAATCCTACTAAATCTCTCCTTATGGTACAAAAATCATCATGGAAATCTGCAATTATCAGGTTGACTTCCTTTTCCGTATAAGTTCTATCTCTTTCAAAGCTTTCCACTATTTTTTCTAAAACGATTTGTTTTTTCTTTTTTTGTACTGGCAGATCTTTTAGCTTATTATACTTAAAAAAGGATTCTATAACCTTTTCTTTATATTTTTCTTCTCTTTGATTTAATATCTCCTCCTCATTTCTATTATCTTTTATTAAGTCTTTAAGATTCATTGAAAATATCTTTTCATTTAAGCTATAAACTGTATAGTATTGCTCTTTTTTACATGATACTATATCAGCATCCATTAATTTTTTAAGGTGAAATGAAATAGTTGAGGCAGATAATTCTAATCTTTTAGCCAGTAGTTCCACATACATGGGTTCTATCATTAAACTATTTATAATTCTTAACCTAGAGTTATCTGCCAAACATTTGAAAATCTCTAATGAATTCAATTCTACCACCCCTAATCAATAATTATCTCATTATAATATTCTTTAAATCGACTTTTCAATTCTTCAGCTTCTTGTATTTTTATATCTTCAATTATTACTTCCTTTTCATCTCCAAACTTTAAAGCTTTTTCTTTATTTATATACCAAGGCTTTGTTATTTTATCGAAGAAACCTAGGTATTTTTCTTCTAAATCTACAGATTTATCGTTAAGACTAATATTGAACATTTTATAAAATATTTCAGCTATATTTAACTTCACTTTTTCTAAATTAACTTCATCTAAACATTCCTGTTTTTGCAAATCCTCTATACTACTTTTAAAATTCTCTTGTTTTTCTTTTAAAAAATTCAAATAATTTTCCTTTAGCCAATTTATATCCTTCATCTTCTTCCTCCCTATGATTTATATCATTATTCTATACCATGGGAATTATTATTTCAATATATATCTATATATATTTTGTACATTTAATTCTATTATTATGAAAATAGATTGCTTTTTGAAAAGTTTTATATTAGAATATGATTTGATATATATCGAAATAAATTTATTTAGGAGGTATTTATATGGAATTTATAGACCTAATTCCAAATATTTGTGAAGGATTTCCCTTTGAGAAAGGAGATTTTGTTTTATTAAACTTTTGGGGTGATAATGAAGATTTAAAAATTTTAGATTTGCTTTCAGAGAATATAAGTAAAAAAGGGATTATTCCTTTTAAACATCATTGCTCAAATTCTTTCTTTGAAAGAGTAGTTCTCAATTTGATCCGTAATGATCAGAAATTTGCACAAGAATACTTGGACTATCTATCTTCTTTTAAATATGTAATAGATATATTCATGTACACGCCAAGTTTACCTAATGGAATTTCTGAGCCAGAAATTCCTAGGTTTAAAGAATATTTAGGTGAATTATTTAATTCTTTAACTCAAGATAAAAAATATTATATACAGCTTACTGTTCCTACAGAAACAAACGCTTCTAACGCTGGTTTAGACTATGATATTTATAATTCTGCTTTATGCAATGCTTTATCTGTAGATTTTCCTAAATTAAAAAAATCCTGTAAGGAAAAGGTCGAAAGCCTTAAGGATAAGAACAGTGTGGAAATACTCACTGGAAAAGAATATTCATTAAAATTAGATATTAGTAGTAGGAAATGGTTCGTAGATGACGGATGTGGAGATCTTCCTCCAGGTGAAGTTTATATAGCACCTGTAGAGAATAATAGCAATGGAGATTTGCTAGTTTCTATAGTCAATTTAAAGGGACAAATATATAAGGATGTACTTATGACATTTGAAGATGGCAAACTTATAAAATCTTCTTCAAAAGAAGTAGATGAATTTTTTAATTCACTACCAGAAAACTTCAAAATCCTATGTGAATTTGGAATTGGACTAAACCCCCAAGTTGAGGATTTTATAGGTTTTACATCTATTGATGAAAAAGCCTTAGGCACTTACCATATAGCCTTAGGTATGAATCATTTATTCGGTGGAGAAAATAATTGTCCATTTCATATGGATTTTGTATTCACTTGTGATGAAGTAATTTTTAGCTAAGATTATTAGGAGGTAATTAATTACCTCCTATAAATTACCTTATAACTGTGGTATAAACCTATGGAGTTAATCTTGTTCTATCTCTTGTAATTAATGAGGCTTCCCTTATATTTTCTAGTTCAAGAAGCTGCATTGTTATTCTTTCAAGTCCAATGGCAAGGCCACCATGCATAGGCATTCCATATTTAAATACAGAAGTGTAGTTATGATATTTCTCTGGATTTAAACCTTTATATTTTACATTATTAATTAACATATCATACTCATGAATTCTTTGTCCACCAGTGGTTATTTCTATACCTCTAAATAGCAAGTCAAAACTATGAGTTTCATTTTCTCCACAGGGCATTGTATACATAGGTCTTTTCTTTCTTGGATAATGAGTTAAAAATATGAATTCACATCCTAATTTTTCCTTTGCATATTTACAGATTAACTTTTCTCCTTCGGGGTCTAAGTCTCCATCAATGCCAACTTTATTATATTCCTTTCCTAAGATTTCTAGAGCTTCACTAAATTTGATTCGGGGAATAGTCTCCTCTATTTTAGGTATAGTTATATTTAATAGTTCTAAATATTTCTGTCCTTCTTTTTCCACCTTGTCTAATATATGCTTTAAAAGATTTTCCTCCATATTCATTACATCTTCTTCACTCTCAATGAATCCCATCTCAAGGTCCATGCTTATATATTCATTTAAATGTCTATTTGTATTATGCTGCTCTGCTCTATAGACATGAGCCACTTCAAAAACTCTTTCATATCCAGCTCCAACCATCATTTGTTTATAAAACTGAGGGCTTTGTGTAAGATATGCCTTATTTTCAAAATACTTCATTTCAAATATCTCTGTTCCTCCCTCAGCCCCTTCTGCTACGATTTTAGGCGTAAAAGTTTCCGTAAATCCTTCATTGATTAAAAACTCTCTAAATCCTTGCACTATCAGATTCTGTATTTTAAATATGGAGTTTATTTTTTTATGACGCAAACTTAAAATTCTATTATTTAGCATAGTATCTAAACTAATTTCTAATTCTTCCTTATTGATCTCAATAGGTAACTCTTCTATTGCTTCATTTAGCATTTCAAAGTTTTCTATGAGAACCTCAAAGGGATTTAATGCGTTATTACTTTCCTTTACTTCCCCTAAAATAGATACTACAGATTCCAACTTTATACTGCTAATATCCATTAATTTATTGTCTATGACACATTGTACCAATCCAGTTCTATCTCTTAGGATTACAAAAGTAATTGCTTTGAGTTTTCTTATACGATGAATCCAGCCCTGAATCTTGACTTTTTCACTTATATGACTGCTTAACTCTCCTATCATAACTCTTTTCATTCTTTATCTCTCCTTTTAAATTTATTAAACAAAAAACCCCTTGAGTACTAAAACTCAAGGGGCGAAAATTCGCGGTGCCACCCTAACTAACTTATATTATCAGTCTATAAAACAAAACAATCACACTCTAATTAGAATAAATCTATTTCTAATTAAAAAAAGCTCTCACTCCCATACATATAGGAGTGAAAGCTTATACTTCACGGTGCCATCCTGTTTCAACTAAGCTAATAAACTTAAGTCATCTTTAATCCCTTTAACGGTGGAATCCGATTTATCTTACTTTGATTTTCAGATAAACTTCTCTAGGACGTCTTTCAATATTACTTTTCTCATGGAGCTTCCACCGACCTCCACTCGCTTTAGATACTCGGATAATATTTACTCTTCCCCTCAATGAATTTTATATCTTTTTATATCTATGGTAAAATATTATAATTTAATACTTATCTTGTCAAGAGAATTAAAATAAAATCTATCTTTTATTTTCTGCTTCCATTGATTTAAAAAGGTGAAATTTATATAATTATTAAAATACCTCATTAAGAATCTTAATTTATACTTAATAGATCTTTCACCATTTCTCTATTCTCAAAAAGTGCACAACCACCTTTATGCTCTTTTAGTATCTCATGAATACTTCTAACCTTTTCCAATAAGGAAGAATTTAATGCTTCCTCAAGTGTTACATCTTTTAGATTGATATCTGAATATGGAGCAAAAGGACATGGTTCTATTGACCCTATTGCATTAATATGCACAAATCCTCGACCTGCTGCTAAACACCCTCCAAATTTTTCTTCGTCCCCAGGAAATGCTATGAATATTGCCCTATGTTTTTCTCTTAATTCATTCATACTAACTTTAAGCTGCTCTCTCTGATCTGCTGATATTACAATACTTTCTGTGGAACTATCAAATGGAATATACTCAATAAAGAAAAATGCTCTGCATCCTTTGTCTATATAAGTTCCAATAAATTCATCATTTAAGACATTTTCAAAATTCTCTGTTGTGATAGTTATTGATATCCCATAGAATATACTCTTTTTTTCAAGTAAATCAATGCTAGATAAGACCTTTTGAAATATTCCCTTACCTCTTCTTTTATCTGTTTGATATCTGTCTCCTTCAATGCTTATAACCGGCATTATATTTCTAGCTAGAGAAAAAATTTGAACCCATTCTTCATTTATTAACATCCCATTTGTAAACATAGGAAAAATGATCTCTGGAAACTTTATACACTCTTTAACAATCTCTCCTTTAATAAGAGGTTCTCCTCCAGCTAATAATATAAATGATATGCCCAGTTCCTTTCCTTGGGCAAAAATATTTGACCATTGATTTTCATCAAGCTCTAATGAGTTATTATGAATTTTTTCTTTATCATAACATCCTCTACATCTTAAATTGCAAACACTTGTAATAGAGGCTATCATAAAAGGCGGTACATGAAGCCCTTTTTCTTCATATTTAACTCTAATTTTTTGTGCATTCCTTTGCTCTAATGCAATTTTTATAATACTCTTTGCTGATGTAAAATCTTTAAGAGCTATTTTGATAAAATCCTCCATAAGAAATTCTATTGATCTATTAAGCATTTCTGATAGCATTATATTAGATTCTTTTATATCGTTTAATTCTTCCATCATTGTCCCCCTAAATCATTATTTTCTAATACTATTCCAAAAGAACTCTATATGATGATTTATTTGTATTTCAATATCATCAATATCAATATATTCTACATCTTTTAACATAAATTCTTCATACATTTTATAGATCGCAAAAGCTTGAAATTCTTGGGAATATAAATATGGATTTCCTTCTCTAATAATTCCTTTATCCATAAGTTCCTTCATAAACTTTTCCATGACTTTCCTTGGTTTATCTATAAACTCTTCTAAAAAAAAGTTTCTTATCTTTTGATTCTTAAATTGTTCTTTTATAATGATTTTTAAGATATTAATCATTTCAGGTCTTTTGAGAATATTAATAACACTATCAAATCCACCCTTGAGAATATAAAGGATTTTATCTTCTTTCAAATCAATGAGTGGTACTTCTTTTATCTCAAATACATCTCCCATTTGATAGAAAAGATTTCTATAATATTTGAATATCTCTTCAAGTATTTCTTCTTTACTATTAAAATGATTATATATAGAGCTTCCCTTTATTCCTACAATATCCGCAATCTTTCGTATTGAAGTATTATCGTAACCCTGATCCGAAAACTGTTCTATAGCCACAGCTATAATCTTGTTTTTTGTATCCATTAATTCTAAATCTTCATTAAATAAATCTGCCATCTTCCCACCCTCCTAACTAACGCTGTTAGTTTTATATTATACTAACATCGTTAGTTTGTCAACAAATAAATTATATCCCAGTAAATATTTTATTTATTATAATATCCTATATATCTTGTATCCTTGACTATGGCTATTTCTTCAAATATAATTTAGTTAAGTGAGGTGGCGTATATGATTGAATGTAGCGTAAATAATTTAATTAAATATTATGGAGCAAATAAAGTATTTGAAAATATATCCTTTGAACTGCATAGTAACGAAAGGGTTGGATTAATTGGTCAAAATGGATGTGGCAAAACTACCTTAATGAAAGTTCTAATGGGTGTTGAGGATTATCATGGGGGAAATATTAGTTTTAGAAAAGGAAATAGAGTTGGATACCTAGACCAGATATTCAAATGCTCTAACGATACTACTGTGATAGAAATCCTTGAAATGCCATTTGAGAGTATATTTAATATTAAGCTAGAATTAAAAGCCTTCGAAGAACGCTTGAAGAATTTATCTGGTGAGGCATTAGAAATTGAAATGAAAAACTATGGCCTACTTATGGAAGAATTTGAACGCTGTGGCGGATATGACATAGAAACTAATATAAACAAAGTATGCAGTGGACTTTTTATCCCGGACAGCTTTAGAGAAAAAACATTTGAAGGTTTAAGTGGCGGTGAAAAAACAAGAGTCCTTTTAGCAAGGTTACTCTTAGAAAATCCTGATATACTTTTATTAGACGAGCCTACTAACCATTTAGATATAAAATCTATTGAATGGCTGGAGGAATTTCTCTTAGGTTACAATGGTACTGTACTCATGGTCTCGCACGATAGAAGCTTCCTAGATAAAGTAGCCAATAGAATCATTGAACTAGAACCTACTGCCACAAAAATATATGATGGAAACTATAGCTATTATATTGTAGAAAAGGAAAGACGATTTGAGCTTGAATATAATGCTTATATCAATAATCAAAGAAAAATCGAGAAAATGGAACAGCAAATTGAAAGATATAGAATTTGGGGTGCCATGAGAGATAGTGAGAAGATGTATAAACGTGCCAAGGAACTTGAGAAACGATTAGAAAAAGTGGAAGTATTAGATAGACCAACATTAGAAAACTCAAAAATTAGACTATCGGCTGATAACGTAAGTCGTTCAGGAAAAATTGTTCTTAATGTAGAGAACTTAAGTAAATGCTTTTCTAATAAGAAGCTATTTTCGGATATATCCTTTACTTTATTTTATCAAGATAAATTGTGTATAATGGGAGAAAACGGAAGTGGAAAAACAACTCTTCTAAAGATCATATTAGGAGAACTTGAGCCAGATAGCGGCAATCTGACCATAGGTTCCAGCATAAAGTTAGGATATTTACCACAAAACGTAGTTTTTGAAAATGAAGATATGACAATCCTCGATTATTTTGCTGCTAAACATAGTATCAATCAATTAGATGCAAGATCTGAACTAGCAAAAATGCTATTCATTAGAGATGATGTTCATAAGAAAATAAAGTCTTTATCTGGCGGAGAAAAATCTCGACTTAAATTATGTTCCTTAATATTCGATAAAGTTAATTTTATGATTCTAGACGAACCTACTAACCATTTAGATATTGATTCTAGAGAAGTTTTAGAGGAAACCCTCTCTAACTTTAATGGCACCATCCTTTTTGTCTCACACGACAGATATTTTGTTCAAAAAGTAGCGATAAAGATAATGATACTAGATAAATCTGGAGTAAGACTATATCCTATGACATACGATGAATATTTGGAAGTAAGGAAAAAAGAAATAACAGAGAAGATCGCAATTAAAGAGTTGAAACCAATTAAAACACAGCCAATAAAAACAACTAGAAAACCTAACAATGCTTTTAAAATAGCAAAGGCTGAAGAGGAAATTGAAGAATTGGAAAGCAAATTAAAATTTATTAATGAAGAAATGGCTTTAAACAGCGATAATGCTGATAGGTTATATGAACTCTTTGTTGAAAAGGAATCAATTGAAAAACAGCTTGAAGATTCTTATGAATTATGGGAAACACTTAATACCTAAAGTCCCTTTAGTTTTATATATTTACATCTAATATATATCCCCTAGCTTTATGCTAGGGGATATATATTAGAATGAGTTCATACTGTATCTATAATCTTTCTATTGACTTTCTTAAAGCTTCCTCCGTTTTTGTCTCTATTACAACCGTTAAATTATTTTCCTCTGCAAATTTAACCCTTTCTTTTATAGGAATAATCCCTTCAAATAGAATTTGATGGTCACTATTTCCATTGTAATCATGTAAATGCATGTGACTTACTTTATGAGGATTTTTCAAATATATTTCTTTCATTTTATAATTAGACATAGCATCATGTCCAACATCCCATGTAAAGTATAAGTCATCTATGCTAGCCATCTTTCTAAAAGCTTCTTCCATAAAGTCATGTACTTTCATATTTTCTACACATACTTTTATTCCTAAGGGTTTAGCAATATCTATTATTTTAATCATAGAATCTATAAACTTTTCAATAAATATTTCCCTGTGTCTATCATAGACAAATACTTTCTCCTCAGGTAAGGTAAAATAAATTCCCGGATTTAAGTGAATATTTATTTTCTCTACTCTAAATTTAGAGGCCCATATTGCCATATTATTAAACAATAGAATATTAGCATGTCTTATTTCATCATAGAAACATCCAAAATCAATTTCTTCAGGAAAATGAAGTGTAAAGTTAATATTATATTCTTCCATTAATTTTAGCATTTTTTCTGGATTATTCTTATCTGGCATACAATAAGGCAAATTCATATTTAATTCTACAAAATCTAATTCTAATTCATTACATAATATTACATTATCTAAAATAGTATCTTTTTCAATTAAAGTAGGCATGCCAAATTTACAAGACATTATATTCCTCCCGCTATAAATATACGTTTTGTAAACTTAAATGAAAATTGAGGACTCCAACCTCTGTATGGTACAATGT
>NZ_CABSQO010000016.1:0-90599 GCF_902479755.1 uncultured Tissierella sp.
TGGCGACCTGGAAGGGACTCGAACCCTCGACCTCCAGCGTGACAGGCTGGCATTCTAACCATCTGAACTACCAGGCCAAATGTTTAAATTCACAATTGTCATTCCACAGTTCACAATTGAAATTTAAAAGACTAATAAAACGTTATTTAATTGTGCATTGTGAATTATAATTTTGGTGACCCCACCGGGATTCGAACCCGGGTTACCGCCGTGAAAGGGCGATGTCTTAACCGCTTGACCATGGGGCCATATCTGTCGTCAAAAACAACCTTTTTTATTATACTACGATTTATAAAATTTGTCAAAGGAAAAGTTTAAATATTTTTAGATATTTTGAGGAATGTTAATCTTTCTATATTTATATTAATTTTATCATCCTAGGATTAATGATTTAGGTCTCAATTTAGGGAAAAATAAAATAAGTAAATCTCTAGAATTAGCAAAAATTAGCTTGTTTTGTAACTAATTTTCACTCCTTTGAATAAAATAGTATAAAGGGATAGGAGTGTTAGTTATGAGAAGATACTTTAGCAGAAATAACGACACAAGAATACTGATAAGAAGAATATCTGGAACAATAGGCATTATTATAATGCTTTGTATAGTCCCTTTCAAATTTCTAATGTTTGCTATAGGGTTAATCTGCTTAATTTTTGCTCTATTAATATAAAGATAAGATAGGGTTTGTCATTTTCTAAAGAATGGCAAGCCTTATTTTGTTCTATTTTATATAAATTACCTTAAATAAATTTCATAAAATAAAAAATGATGCATTAAATCAAAAAAATTCACATATGATTAGAAGGACAAGTCGTAGCATAACTTTGTATTAAATATTAGTTTACTACTGAGGAGGGGTGTTATGATATATTTTAATAGGGATAGGACGGAAGTTATAGAAGAACTTATGTCAGATGAAAAGAATGGTTTGAGTGATCTAGATATTAAAGCAGCACAGGAGAAATATGGACCAAACGAGTTTTCAAAAAGTAAGACAAGTTCATCCTGGGATGATTTATCAGATCCTCTGATAATTATACTTTTGATTGCAGCAGCCATAAGTTTTTTAATTGGAGAGTACATAGATGCAATTGGAATAATTTTGGCTATAACTTTAGGTTCTGTAATTGGGTACTTAACAGAAGAAAAATCTAAACAAGCTGCTGAAGAATTATCTAAAATAACGGAAAATATTTTTATTAAATGTATTCGAAATGGAGAAGTAAATCTTGTATTAAAAAATGATTTAGTCCCAGGTGATATCGTGCTCTTAGAGACAGGAAATATTGTTCCAGCTGATGGTAGAATATTGGAGTCAATGGGACTAAAGGCAAGAGAGGATATGCTAACTGGTGAATCTGATGATGTTGATAAGCATGCAGATATAATAGTTGAGATGGAAAAGGTTGAAGTCAAAGGAAATACTATAATTCAAGAACCAGTTCCAGCAAAACAAATAAATATGCTATTTGGTGGTACCCTTATTGCCAGCGGAAGAGGCAAAATGATAATAACTGCAATAGGTGATTCAACTCAAATGGGCAAGATTGCTCAAAGTATAAATGAGGTAGATAATGAAACACCACTCCAAATAAAATTAGGCGATTTAGGTAAAAACATTGCCAAACTATCAGGTTCCATTGCACTAATATTATTTATATTTATGATATTAAAGATGCTTATTCAAAAATTAATTATTATTGATAGCTCTGGAATTATTCCGTTTTTTAATTCAATTAAACCAGTGAAAAATGCCTTTGTTGTTTGTGTTGCCCTTGTAGTTGCTGCTGTACCTGAAGGGCTTCCTACAATGATTAATATGACTCTTGCTATTACAATGCAGAAGATGGCAAAGATAAATGCATTGATAACAAAAAAAGAATCTTGTGAAACAATAGGGTCAATTTCAGTTATCTGTTCCGATAAAACAGGAACATTGACACAAAATAGAATGACTGTAGAAAAGGTTTTTGTTAATGGAGACTATAAAGAAAAGTATGATTCAAATGAGAGCTACTTTATAGATAACTGTATAATAAATTCAACAGCTGATATAAAGTATATAAATAGGGAATGGCAATATATGGGAAGTGCAACAGAATGTGCATTATTGGTATATTTAGAAGACAAGCAGTATTTTGAATATAGGAAAAGTAAAGATATTACTTATCAGATTCCCTTTACGTCGAAGACAAAGAGAATGGATACAATTATTAGAGAAGGAGAGGATTATGTACTTTTATCTAAGGGGGCACCTGAGATTATTTTAGATTCTTGTGAATATGAATATTTAAATGGTCAGATTGTTAAACTTACAAAAGATAGAAAGCAATATATTGTTGAACAGATAAAAAAGCTTCAAGTTCAAGCAATGAGAGCATTAGGGTTTGCTTATAAAAAAACATCTAAATCAAATATTAATACATTTAACAACACTAATGTGGATCTTTATGAAAAGAATCTAATATTTACAGGATTTGTAGGTATCAGAGATCCTCTAAGGCCTGATGTAAAAGATGCAATTTCTATTGCAGAGAAAGCTGGAGTGAAGACTAAGATGCTAACTGGTGATAATATTAATACAGCAGTAGCTATTGGATATGAACTAGGATTATTAGAGAACAATAATAGAGCTGTAGAATCAACCTTTATAGATGCTCTCTCAGATCAGGAACTAAGAGAGGAAATAAAGACTATTTCAATAGTAGCTAGATCAAAACCTGAAACAAAGATGAGGATAGTAGAAGCCCTTCAAGATAATGGTGAAGTTGTAGCAGTAACGGGTGATGGAATAAATGATGTCCCCGCATTAGTAAAGGCAGATGTAGGTATAGCTATGGGTATTGCTGGTACAGAAGTAACCAAAAAATCTGCTAGCATAATTTTAACAGATGATAGTTTTAGCACTATAGTAAGAGGAATACAGTGGGGAAGAGGTATATATGAAAATTTTCAGAGATTTATTCAATTTCAGTTAACTGTCAATATAGTAGCTTTTTTAATAGCAATAATTTCTCAAATTATAGGTAGAGATATGCCTTTTACAACAATACAGTTATTGTGGATTAATATAATAATGGACGGGCCGCCAGCCTTATCTTTAGGCTTAGAGCCAGTAAGAGAAGATTTATTAAATAGAAAGCCTATTAAGAAAAATAGTAACATTATCTCGGAAACTATGTTAAAGTCAATTATTGTTAATTCAATTTTTATTACTCTAATATTATTTATACAAATGTTTTGGAATCCTTTAGGGGTATCAACAAGTAATTATAGCCAAGCTGGTATTTACGTTGGTAATGAAATGCAGACATCATTATTCGCATTATTGGCTTTTAGTGCTTTATTTAATGCTTTAAATTGCAGAGAATTTGGATTAAATAGTATAATCCCTAACTTTAGGAAAAATAATTTGGCATTGATAACATTACTTGCAACAGGATGTGCACAGATAATATTTATGACATATTATAATTATTTCTTTAATACAGTACCTTTAAGATTTGCGGTCTGGGTAAAGATTATAATTATGGCTTCTGCAGTTGTATGGGCTAATGAAATTTTAAAATATTTCCTACGATCAATGCGTTCAAAAACCACATATTAGTATGTGGTTTTTGATGCTTTTTCTATATTAACTTAATGATTGCCAAACAAATAAGGATTATGCCAGAGAGCCAAGATAAATTAATTTTTGATTTTTCGGCAAATTTTCTACCAATAAGTAATCCAAACCATATAAAGACTGAGTTTGTAATTAATGAAAACAACACCACAAGTTTTAAATTAATTGATCCCAAAGCGCTGGCAAAACCTAAAACAACAGCATCAATAGAAAGTGCAACTCCAAGATAGAGAATTTCTTTTAAGCTAATCTTTTCTACATTTATTAAATCATTTTTTATTTGATTGATATATATATTAGTTACAAATGTCAAATCAAATAATGTAAATATATATTTTTTAACTAATCCTTGATTTTTAGATATATAGGTTTTAGAAATACCTTGTAATAAATAAAATAAACCTAATGATCCTAAAGTGGCAAAACTTATTATTAAGGCACTGTTACCTGGAAGGATATTTCTTACCATAGCCCCACAAAATATAGATAGAGCCAATATTGAAGTGCTAATAAGGTTAAGGATTTGTATTGATAAAAAAGGTATTTTAACCTTATTTGCTCCATAAGCAATACTTGCTACAAATGAATCTAAGGAGCATGATAATGCAAATAAAAAAGCTTCTAGCATGATGATCTCCCTTCTCTTAAAAATATCAATCTAATATATATAATATCCTTATGGTTTTAATTTGTGCTTAAATAAATATTAAATGGAAGATAAATTTAATGCTCCCTCACCTGTTAAATTTTATTTTTGTATGTTATAATATGAAGGTAAATAATAGGGAGAGATGTCCGAGAGGTTGAAGGTGGCGGTCTCGAAAACCGTTGTGCAGTGCAAGCTGCACCGTGGGTTCAAATCCCACTCTCTCCGCCAGAATGATAGGATAAAACAGATGCAAGATGTCATCTGTTTTGTCCTATCTTTTTATGTTATACTAAGTTGAAGATAATTTATATTATCCGTACAGGTATTTTTTATAATGGAGGTTTCAATGAAAAAGATCATCGTTATCATGATAGCATCACTTATGCTATTCACAGGATTCGCAACACCAGTTTATGCACTATCGGATGCACAATCTGCGGCAATACAAGCATTGCTTGATGATGCCTGTCGCATATCTGGTGTACCGGGTATGTCAATTTCTATAATCACTGGAGAGGAAATGTTCTACTTTTCCTCTGGCTACGCAGACCGTGATAAAAGGTTGCCCGCCAGTGAAAACACTCTATACGAGCTGGCTTCGGTTAGTAAGGCTTTTACTGGTGTGGGCATTTTACTGTTAGAGGAGCAGGGACTACTGTCCATGACCGACCCTGTTCAGAAATATTTGCCTTGGCTTACGATGGAGTATAAAGGTATGCCTGTTGATATGCAGAGCTTTACACTTAATAACTTTCTTCACCATACCAGCGGCTTGACAAATCGAAAGCATATTCAAAGCATCCCGCAAGGCAGTACGCCAGATATGTTGCGAAAAACCGTGGAAGCATTGGTAGATGCTGAACTGACATTTGCCCCTGGTGAGCAATACGAGTATGGAACTGTCAATTATGATGTATTAGGTTTGGTTATTGAGGTTGTGTCTGGTCAAAGCTATGAAAGCTTTATGACGGAGCAGGTATTTCGCCCCTTGAGCTTATATCATACTTATGTTTATAAAGAAGAAGCCCAAGCAACCGGGCAACTGGCGCAGGGCTACCGATCTTCTTTTTTTATAACAAGCCCATATAACGCCCCAGATTATGCCGGTAACAAACCGGCGGGATATATCATGTCCTGCACAAAGGATATGGCGCATTGGATGAATATACAGATGGGTGGTGTACAAGATATACCTGAAGTATTTAAAGCGGTTATCATGAAATCACATCATGGAGACGTATCTGTACCGGATGTCAATGGAATGTATTATGCGGCAGGATGGATGGTAAACGCTGACAAAACAATTATTGAGCACTCGGGGGGTAATCCCAATTTCTCAACCGAAGTGGTAATACTGCCAAATGAACGAACAGCCTTCTGCCTGCTAACCAACGGCGCTAATACCAATATCGGTCTGGTAAAAGGTATTAAAGATATATTGGACGGCAATCTTACGCAGTCGTATAAAATAAGTGGCATACAGTTTTTGGACATCATTCTTTCGTTTACCACAATTATTGTTTGCCTGTTGACTATCATTTTCTTTATTTTGGGGTTACGCAGAAAGAAAATGAATGATCGGCAATCAATAACAAAAAAGAGAATATTCATAACCGTTGTTTGGCTAATGGTTACTGTTGCCATATGCATTATGTGCTGGATTTTCCCGATGTTCTTCGGATACGATTGGTCAACGTTACTTATTTGGCAAACATATAGTATTCTTACAGTTTTGATTTCACTGGCGCTATTAACTGCTTCTATTACATTCTTTGTATACACTCGCCAGCATAATGCCGTGTCCCGATAATGAGTATAATCTTACCTGCATCTATTTTGACCTAATAGCACAAATTCATCAGGCTAAAAAAGATATAGAGTTGTTTCTTTTTTAGCCTGAGTTTTATGATACAATAAATTAAGATAGTTATAGGATGGCTAATAATGGACATTTGAAGTAATGATTATATAGTATATAATGAACCTTGCAGCAATTAATTTATTTTGCAGGGTATTTTCTGGCTGATTATGATACATTTATTTCGGAGGAGATAAATATGGAGTGGGTAACAAAGTTAAATGAAGCGATAAGTTATATCGAAGAGAATATTAAGGGTAAGATTGATTATGCCACTGCAGCACGTATTGCATGCTGTTCACTTACACGTTTTCAACGAACATTTTCCTTGGTTTCGGATACGACGATTGGAGATTATGTTCGATACAGGAAAATGGCATTGGCAGCTGATGAATTGAAAAGTTCCAGCATAAAAGTAATCGATCTTGCATTGAAATATGGCTACGATTCCCCGGATTCATTTACACGAGCATTTCAAAAATTTCATGGAATGTCACCCACCACCGTGCGTAAATTAGGGGTGTCAAAGGCTTATCCAGCCATCTCGTTCCAAATAAATATTAACGGAGGAAATGTTTATATGGGAAAAAAACCAGTAGTACAAATTGAGGAATTCGTCGGCAAGCAAGTGGTCTCATTCTTTGCAGATCAAGTTGATCCCGAAAAACATGCATGGAATTTAATGCGCACTTGGGTGAAAAGTAATATCAAGGATTATTCTATGAGAAGATACATTGGATGTGCACCTAAAGGACATCATCCACAGGGTGAGCAGCATAAATCAAACGAAGGCCCTGTTAAACATGAATATTATGCACAAATGATTCTATTCGACAACGAAGATATTAGCGATTTATGTAAGGATGTGGATATATGTACTGCGCCACAAGGCTTGTTTTTAATAGGAGATATAATTTTTAACGAATTTCACGATGATGGCACAATAGATATCGGGACATCCATGCAAAAATCATCTCAAATAATGTTTGACTGCATGAATGAAATCGGAGGTTATGAGCTGGACTTTAATCATCGATGCTTTTATGAAGAACATATTTTTCCTAAAGAATGGTTTTATGGAGCGGATGAAATGGCTGAAATGAAGCTATGGCTACCAATTAAGAAGGTGTAATCAATATATATATATTTTAGGCATAATGCCAGTAAAACCTGTTATCAGTAAGATTTTGATTTAAATTTACGCCGTATCTGTCCAAAGTCGGGTACGATATCAAACCATACCATTTTTATGGGAGAAGTTAAGCATTATAACATACTGTATAATATAATCAAGGGTATCTTTTTTACTAACTTTCTAAAATTATTAGACTAGGAAAGATAGTAATTTGTGTCTTCTCAGTCTAAGTTTTGTATGTTATATTTGAAAAGAGAATTCATTTTTAGCAAGGAGATATATCTTATGTATGAACGTATGCTCGATAAATTAAAAGAACCTTCCCTAAACGAAATGATAAAGTATTGCGGAATTACAGGAGAGCTATTTGAATGTCTTAATCAAGAGATTTTATTTAAGTATAAAACAGAATTTAAGATTCGTTTTCCCTATGGAAATCATTATGGATGGGGAATAAAACACAAATCCAAAAACGAACATATCTGTGATATTTTTGCTGAGAAAGACGCATTTACAATAATGATACGATTAACAAATAAACAAATAGATAAAATCTATTGGGAATTATCTGCATATACACAAGAAATATGCGACAATAAATACCCTTGTGGAGAGGGGGGATGGCTTAAATATCGGGTAGTTTCTAATGAATATATGGAGGACGCATTTAAGCTATTAAATACAAAATTACAAAAATGATTACTACATAATTATTAGCATAATCTTATCTGCCCTTATTTTGTGATAATAATACAGAATATTAGGTCTAAAAAGATGCCGTGGGTTAATCCCATGGCATCAGTATTTTGAAGGACTCAACTATAATTTTTATAAACATATGGAAACTCTATACATTTTGAAGGAGTATATACTGCCATTAAAACAGCTTTAATTGCCTAAGGATATTAGAATTCACTTTTCTATCTATAATTTTTTCATCATCTATTACTTCACCAATTAATAATTCTCCCATTGGATTGTGTTTGCTGCAGTTTTTGGCAACAGATGAATCACTGTAATTTGCATAACAATAAATACATCCGTTTTTACAGGTGTTGTATGCACCAATGTCAAAGCTTTTAAAGCAGCCGCAGCTATCACGCTGATTTTTGTCAGCGACAATATTAAGTTTTTCTCCGAGAATACGCTCAATAACATCTTTATCTATGCAGGAAGCCTTTTGGATTCCATATATCTGCAAGTTTATGTTTTCACAGCATGCTTTTATTGTTAATCCGTACTCTTTGGCACATTTACTCATAAAGATACTAATTTCTGCCATTTCCTCTTTAGAGGTAGGACGAATGGACTTTGTTTTAATCTTTGAATACATGTCTACAAAACTTATGGTTACTATTTCTGTAAAGTTATGTAATTTATCGCACATTCTTTCAAATTGTTTCTTGTGATAAGTTATATCAAGAACATCATTAAGTATTAAAGGGTCATATCTCCATAGGACACGTTCTTTACCAATTATTTTACTGAGTTCTATAAATGTATCTTCTATATCCGATTTATTACGCAGATTCCTCTCAATAGAACTGTCATAAGGGGTGAGGGTAAATTGAAAATAATACTTATATCCCAAACCATCAAGTATGGGCAACTTATCCATAATATTCTGTGCATCCTTAGTCCAAAATACAATACAGTCAATTACATCAGGAGACAAATCTATTCTACTGATTTGTCTGTGATTCATTGGATTCCGGGACAAAACATATCCAGCATTTAAACGATTAATGAACCACCTAGAATAATGGCAAGGTATATCTGTTCTGCGAGATGCGGAGATTATCATTATTTCACTTCTCCTCTCTGTATTAATTAGAAAAGCGTTTCTAAGATTTACATATTTCTCCAAGACTAATTTATGACAGATAACATAAAGATTTGTATAAATATTTTTTAGCAGTTTTGGAGGTTTAGCCCCAAGGCATGTTGAAAAAATCAATTAAATGTAAATTCATTATACTTCAATAATGAAAAAAAGAAAAGAACTGTCTATGTACTATAGAAAAGTGCAATAAAGCTGTAAAACAAGAGACATTTACATCCTAGTATACATATGATAAAATGCAAGCAAATGGATTTTTACTTTCTGGAGAGGAAGATGTGCTATGGTGAAATATGACTGCTTAATAGTTGATGATGAAGAAGCATTATCTCAAAGTACCTGTGAATATTTCAATATGTTTGGAGTGAAAACCTTTTGGGCAGCAGATGAAAGGGCGTGTTCTGATTTTTTAAGCCAAAATAAAACGGATTTAATACTTTTAGATATTAACTTAGGGAAGTCCTCAGGATTTGAAATATGCAAGAAATTGAGAAATACAACTGATATACCTATCCTCTTCATAAGTGCAAGAACAAGTGATGATGATGTACTACTTGGTCTTAATGTAGGTGGAGATGACTATATTCAAAAGCCATACTCATTGAATATTCTTTTAGCTAAAGTCAGGGCTGTATTGAAACGATGCAGGGGATACGAGGATATATTCTATTTTGGGAGTTTTAAAATCGACTTTATTATGGAAAAGCTTATGAATGATGATAAGGAAATTAGATTAAAGGCTATGGAATATAAACTACTTGCTTATTTAATTCAAAACAGAAACCGTAATATTTCAAAAGAGGAACTTTTTCAAAAGGTTTGGGGTGACGCGATTACCAGTGATGGAACACTAAATGTTCATATTAGAAGACTTCGTGAGAAAATCGAAGAAAATCCAAATGAACCACATTATATTAAAACCTTATGGGGGACAGGCTATGTATTTGAAACTGATTAGGAGTTTAAGATGAATATTAAAAAATTAACTGCTTTAGCAATTACTATTTTTTTAATTGGTATGAGTATAATACTTTATCTTTTCAATAACACCGAAGATATTAGAATTGATACTGTTGTGGTAAATGATATTACCCAGTCCTTGGCAAAACAGTGGGATAATCTAGATAAATTAGATTTACCTTGTTTAAAATATGGACTTGACTATGTTGTTTTGGATAATAAAGGAAACTTCATAGGAGCAACAAGAGAAGGTCTTAACGAGAATATAAATTCTGCTGTAAATAATCGAGATACAATAGTTGATATTTTACTTGATACAAAAGTTTTGGGTAAGCTTATTATTTATAATAATACAAATGAACTTTGGAAACAGCATAGAGATAATTTGCTTATGACTTCTTTACTAATCGTAACGTCTATTACTTTGTTTTGTCTTGCCTATGGAATGTATATAGACAGAACTATTTTTAGACCATTTCGCAAACTGGAAGCTTTCGCCCGACATGTAGCGGCAGGTGAATTAGATATGCCCCTTGAAATGGATGAAGGTAATATCTTCGGTGCATTTACAGAAAGCTTTGACTTAATGAGAGAGGAACTGGCTAAAGCAAGGGAAAACGAAAGAAAAGCCAGTCAGAGCAAGAAGGAGCTGGTGGCATCATTGAGTCATGATATAAAGACACCTGTTGCATCAATAAAGGCTGTTTCTGAAATTATGATAGTAAAATCTAATAGTGAAGAAGATAAAAAACAATTGGGTATCATTAATTCAAAAGCAGATCAGATAAATATACTTATAAATAATATATTTAATGCTACTTTAGAAGAATTGCAAGAATTAAAGGTTATAGCGGGAGAAATATGGAGTACAGAATTATATGATTTAATAAAAAATGCTGATTATAATAACAGAGCTATAGTATCTATAATTCCCGAATGTATTGTTTCGGTAGATAGATTGAGGCTCTTACAGGTTATTGATAACATAATAAGTAACTCATATAAATATGCAGATACGTCAATTAATATCATTGGAAATATAAAAGGTCAGTATCTTGAGTTAGAGTTTAAAGACTACGGGTTGGGTATACCATCGGAAGAGGCACCCCTTCTATTTAATAAATTCTATCGTGGAAAAAATTCAATAGGGAAGAGTGGTACAGGACTTGGACTATATATTTCCAAATATCTGATGAATAAAATGCAGGGTGATATTGAATATAAAGCTACAGATAGTGGATTTGTCTTAATTCTCAAATTACGTATTTCATAAAAGATAACTGTCTTAGATGCAGCCTATCTTTTACAGCCTTTTTTAACATGGCTTTTATGCTATAATTGGCGTATGATTATTCATATGATAGGGAATAGAGCTATGGCAAATATTATAAAAGGATTAGAAACTACATTCAACGAAGTTGTCGAAAATTATGACAAAATGTGTCCGACATATAGATAGACTAGAATTGAAAATGTAGATTATATATAATGTTAACTTAGTTAGAGAAAGGAAAGAACATGAAAATTAAAGTCAAGGAAATGTCTGATATTGATTATGAAAAAGTAAATAAGCTTATTGATTTTGAAGATGCAGATGCTGAATTTCTAATGGCATATAATAATAGAGAAAAAAATATATATTGCCTTTATAACTATGATAAACTAGTAGGTATTGCACAAATCATTATCAATAAGAGGGCATTTTTGTATATTTTTATTAATCCCTCTTATAGAGGTAATGGAATTGGATTTAATGCTCTTAAGCTGTGTGAGGAAAAACTATATGAAAATGACATTGAGCAAATTATGACAACATATCGAATTGACAATTCTTACTCAAAAGCATTTGCGAATAAACATGGATATACGAGGAAGTTTTCTTCAGTTTATATGAAGTATTCAGGGAGCCAGTTTGATGTACAAGAGTTATTTATTAGAAATTACTGTGATGATGATTATGAATCTGCACACGAAATGTATGCGAAGGCTTTTCATGAGATGCGGATTAGTGTAGGTGATTTTCCTGATTCAGTTATTGAACAACCTAATGATAAAATGCGTCAATACTGGGCTGAAACATCAAATGAGCGCTTGGTATATATTAGAAATAGTGAAATAGTTGGTTACGCTCATATTGATGGAAACGAAATAGGGAGTGTTTCAGTAAAATCACAAAAACAAGGGCAAGGTATTGGAAGAAACTTTGTAAAATATATTTCCAATAAAATTCTTGCAGAAGGAAATGAGGCGGTTTTTCTTTATTGTGTTGTGGGGAATAGAGCTAAAAGTTTATATGACAGTTTGGGATTTCAAGAAATATATACCTGTGAGTATGCAGCAAAATTAAACTCATTAAATATTTAAGAATTGGTTAAGAAATGATTAAAGACTGGTTAAGGATTTACAATATATAATAGGGCTGTAAAAGATGAACTGCTTTAAATGCAGCAAACTTTTAACAGTCTTATTTTTGTAGGAGGGAATCAATGAGAAATGTGATTATATCAACTAATAAGCTTTGTAAGACCTTTTCAAACGGAGGAATGCAGCAGCATTTACTTAAGAATCTGGATATTGAAATATTTGAAGGAGATTTTACTATCATAATGGGTTCATCTGGAGCAGGAAAATCTACCCTTTTATATGCATTATCAGGTATGGATAAACCAACTTTGGGCTCCATTAAATTTTTTGATGAGGAGATTACAAAGCTATCCAATGATAAACTGGCAGTTTTTAGGAGGGCTAATTGTGGATTTGTATTTCAGCAAATGTTTCTTTTGGATAATATGAGTATATTGGATAATATACTTATGAGCGGTTTGCTCCTAAACAAGAATAGAAAAGAAATTACAGCAAGAGCAAAGGAACTCCTTATACAGGTTGGATTAGATGAAACAATATGGAGAAAATTTCCCACCCAATTGTCAGGGGGAGAGGTTCAGCGTGCTGCAATTGTCCGTGCATTGATTAATCAACCAAAAGTAGTTTTTGCCGATGAGCCCACAGGCTCTCTTAATTCAGCAGCAGGCAAAACAGTACTTGATATGCTTACTGAAGTAAATAACAAAGGACAAAGTGTCATCATGGTTACCCATGATTTAAAATCAGCTAGGAGGGGAAATAGAATTCTATATATGCGTGACGGTGTTATTCATGGAGTTTGTGACTTAGGAAAGTATATAAGTGGTGATAGAGAACGGCATATTAAACTCCAAGGATTTCTCGCCGAAATGGGGTGGTAAATATGAAGAAAATTTTTATGTTAAGTTTCGCAAATATACGAAAATCTAAAGGACAGACAGTTTCTCTTTTTATAATGTTTTTAGTGGCAGGGTTTTTATTAAATGCAGGTTTACTTGTGTTTATAAACTTCGGAAACTTTTTTGAAAAAATAACTGATGAACTTAATACATCTGATGCTTATCATATAATAGGTATGAACCTATATAATGAAGAAGTAGATCGATATATTAGAAATAATCATAATGTTTTAGAAATGGAAAAGTTTGATTCATTATATGCTTGGGCATCCATACCTTATAATGGTGATACACGTGAGCTAGCATTTCTCTTAAATGATGGAGATTTGGAGCGTAATCTTTCTAAATGGAAACTTATAGGAGAGTATTTGCCAACAGATTCCATGTCAATATACGTTCCATATGTATTAAATGTTGACGGAGGCTATGAGCTTAATGACGAATTTGAAATGAAAATTGATGATACAATTATTGAGTTTACCATAAAAGGTTTTACAGAGGATGGGTTTTTCAGTTCTGTAGACACTGGGGTTTTGGGACTTTATATGCCTCATGAAACCTATGAAAAAGTAAGAGAGATATTAGGCGATAGCTATAAAGGTACAGTTGTTTTTACTAATCTTATTAAAAACGATAAATCCCTTGAAACAGGAATCAGAGAATTGATTGAACAGGATAATATGATGACAAGGTCAGTATTGAGTATAGACTTACCTATTATACAGCTGTCTCGTACTATGATGGCAAGTATGACGGCAGCGATGATAGTAGTCTTTTCTGCTATTGTTGCGGCTGTATGCTTGATAGTTATCAGGTTTAAAATCAATAACAATATAGAAGAGGATATGATGAAAATCGGTTCATTAAAGGCCATAGGTTATACTAGCAGACAAATTATATATTCCATTGCTCTACAGTTTCTTTTAATAGCATTTGCAGGCAGTATAGGGGGAATAGGTATGTCCTATTTTACAATTCCTATGTATTCTCTTATATTTGAAAGTCAGTCTGGATTACATTGGGTACAAGGATTTGATGGTATAATCAGCGGAATTACCTTGGGCATAATTCTATTGGCAGTAGTAATGGTAACTTTAATCAGTGCAGCACGTGTTCGAAGACTTCATCCCATCATAGCTTTGAGAGGCGGTATAATAACACATAATTTCCGTAAAAATTATCTACCTCTCCATAAATCGAAGCGTAATTTAACTATTGTCCTTGCCTTTAAATCAATGTTCCAGAATATGAAACAGAGTATTATGATAGGAACAATATTGATAGCAGTATCTTTTTCCAGTACCTTTGCAGTTATAATGTTCTATAATTCAGCAATTGATACTAAGGCATTTAATGAGATTCCGGGAGTTGAACTTTCAAATGTTATGGCTGTGTTAAATGATGATGCTGATACTGATCAACTGGTAAAGAAAATACGGAATTTAGATGGTGTGAGAAAAGTTCAATTCATAGATGAAACCATGGTTAAAATAGATGATAATGACACCCTTACCTATGTTATGGAGGACTATTCTAAGAAGGAAACTGATATAATCTATGAGGGAAGGTATCCTATTCATATAAATGAGGTAGTTATCTCGGGGCATTTGGCAGAGATGCTTCAAAAGAATATTGGAGATAATATTACATTAAAGAATGGTGAGAGAGAAGTAGAATTTATTATTACAGGTTTATCTCAAGGCATTAATAGGGGGCTTATGAAAATCTTTATGACATATGATTCAATACTTAAGCTTAACCCAGATTTTAAACAGCAAAATCTACAAATATATCTGAATAAAGGAGCAGATGTCCCTGAATTTATAAAGATCCTTGAAAATTCATATGGAGACTCTATAATGACAATAGTAGATGCAGATAAGAATATGGAACAGAGTATAGGAATCTATATATCCATTGTTTCAAAGGTTGGAATTGCAATTTTGATTATAACAATGGCTGTAGTTGTTTTTGTTTTGTACCTTATCATTAGTTCAGCCATTATAAGAAGAAAACATGAAATAGGAATACAAAAAGCAGTTGGATTTACAACATTCCAGCTTATGAATCAGATTTCCTTTGGCTTTATGCCTCCTGTAATTATTGGGGTATTTATAGGGACTATAGCGGGAATGACACAAGGAAATAAAATTATGTCAATAGCGCAGAGGTCAATGGGTGTTATGAAAGCAAATTATATAATAAATACTCTTTGGATTATTTCATTTAGTATTGCTATTGTAATTATATCTTATATTACATCAATGCTTATTACTTATAGCATTCGTAAAATATCAGCATATAAGCTAGTAAGTGAGTAATAACACAAGGGGACGGTTCTCCTGTGTCATTTTATATTGTTATCGCCTATGGTTTATGCTAAGCTAAAATAGAGGTGATTTCTATGCCAAGAAAGTCAAGAGAAAAAAGTGATACAGGAATATATCATGTGATGCTGCGGGGGATAAATGGACAAATAATATTTGAAGATAATGAGGATTATGAAAGATTAATCCAAAGTATTGGAGAGTATAAAGGAGTATGTGAGTACGAGATATATGCCTATTGTCTCATGAGCAATCATATACATTTGCTAATGAAAGAAGGAAAAGAAGACCTTGGAATAGTCTTTAGAAGAATAGGAGCAAGCTATGTCTATTGGTACAATGGAAAATATAGTAGAACTGGACATCTATTTCAAGATAGATATAAATCTGAGGTAGTAGAAAATGATGAATATTTTTTAACTGTACTAAGATATATTCACCAAAATCCTATTAAGGCAGGTATTGAAAGAGAGATAGGAAGATATCCTTGGAGTAGCTATAATGAATATCTAGGAAAAGAGGGAATCTGTGATGCTAAATTTGCACTAGGATTCTTCGGACAGGATGAAAAAGGTGCAATAGCAGCGTTTGAAAAATTCAACTATGAAGAAAATAATGATAAATGCCTTGAATATGAGAAGTCACTAAGAATAGATGATAATGAAGCAAGAAAAATTATAATGGAATTATTTGGAGTAGAGGATACAATTGGAATTCAAAAACTCGAAAAAGAAAAAAGAGATAAAGTCATTAAAAAATTAAAGGATAGAGGATTATCAATAAGACAAATCGAGAGACTGACAGGAATTAGTTTTAGTATAATAAGAAGAACATGACACAGAAGAACCGTCCCTCTGTGTCATGTTGATTTTACCCGTATTTGAATTAGACTGATTACATCATCCAGAACCTTAGGTTCTGTAACTTTAATCATTAACCAGCGGCTTCCATGAGAAGAAGTAGTGTTCTGATATAGGTTTTGTGTGTATTTGGCATAGGATGGGAGCATTAATTGGGTTTCAAGACTCTCTTTATTGCTGATTACTATAAGAGCAATATAGAATCCTGACATGGGATAAAGTGTACATAAGGATTTTCCATATTTTCGGTATTTCACATTCCAACCGGGCTGCATGGAGCACTGGCTGTAATATAGTTTTGGATTAATATGATAAATACTTTGTAAAAACAAATTCAACCTTTGCCAAAGCTGAGTATTCACATATCTATTGATTTCATCTAATGAAGGCTGATTATTTGGACCATATAATGCGCTCCACTTCATACTTTTCCCTCCTTTTCTACAAGAGTTATTCTTCGGGTATAGGCATTACCCATACCTCCATACTAGTTGTATCTGGACTATGGTTTGTATAGCGTTCAATTGCAAAAGGTTTAGAAATAAGCTTATGATTTGGGAGCCATGTTTCAAACATATATTTATGAGCCTTGTATATTGCATCCATTACAAGATGTTCAAAGTCTTCCGCCTCAAAAGAACAGACTATATATTCTCCTTTAGGTAATTCCCATGAGGAAAAACCTAGAACCTCTTCATTAGAAGAAGCCTCAGCTCCAGCAAAATAACGGTAATAGCCATCCTTGGTTCCCATATAAGTAACACCAAGTTCGTCACCACCCTCTTTTAACCCTTCAATAGTCGGTTTACTTTCGTGAAAAATATCCCATAGCTTTCCAAGTGCATCTACACCAGTATTACCGCTACCGGGCATCTGATCAATTGGTTCTTCTAATATAAGTCCAATAAAATATTGGGGAGATGAAATATTTCTTTGTGTAATTTCAAGAACAATTCCATCAGAAACCAAAGGAACATTCTCGTCCACAAGGGTATAATTCAGTAACAGCTGGGGTTTCACAAAATGATTTAGACGAACTGGATTGGTACGGTATTCCTCTGGAGTCATTCCAAAGGCATCTTTAAAGGCTCGTGTGAAAGTTTCGTGAGATGAAAAGCCAAAATCTAAAGCGATATCCAGAATTCGCTCATTGTTATCTTGCAAACCTTCAGATGCTTTTGCAAGACGGCGTAGCTTAATATATTCATTCACTGGCTTTTTGACTAATCGACTGAACAGCCTTTGATAATAAAATTGAGACAGTGAAGCAAGTTTGGCAAGAGCAGCAATTTTAATTTCCTCTGAAAGATGTTCCTCAATATAGTCTATGGTTATTTGTATTTGTTCCCATGCGTGCATATCTAAGCACCTCCTTATAAATAGAATAACATACCTATAATCAATTGGCTTGACCTCCAATGCCCTTTTATAAGGTTATTTATTTGCAGATAATCATATCATAATAGCAATTTGTATTTTACTTTCCATAATTAAATTTCAGATTGATCATTTTACTTGAGGCAATACGTTTCGTTGTGCCTAGGTGATTTATGAGTAAGGGACAGTATCAGATAATTACTAACGTTTATTGTTAGATTGGCATGTATTTCGAAGGCGAAAAATTTCGGTACAATAATAAAATGTTTGGTTATTCTCGGTAAAAATGTTGAATAAATAAAGTGATAATGATACTTATGATTTTTATGGATATGGCATCTAGATTATAAAGAAAAATGATTAAATATACTCTCTGAATTTTGGAGGCTGTGATTATGTCGTCAGTTTTATGTTATCATATTATTCATAGCAAAACACAAACATCATACAGGTAAGCAATTTTAGTATAATGTATGACATCTCAAGAAATATTAAAATAATCTCTTATGATGTAATAAGCATTTCTAATTTAGCTATAGCTTGATAGAATGCCATATTTATCTATACTTTCAGAAAAAAGGCTTTGAACACTTTCAATTGTTCAAAGCCTTTTAATATTATAAATGTATGCTTACTAAATTTCATTGTTTCTAACTCTTTTAATCAAATCTTCCACTTTTTCCTTTATTATATCTCTAGTTTCCCGATAGTCTTCAATGAGTCCACCAGATGGGTCTGTTAGCCCCCAATCCTCGATATGACTATTTGGAACAAAGGGACACACTACATTACATCCCATAGTTATAAGAATATCTACTTCCTCGGGTATATTAGATAATAACTTAGGATAGTGACCACTCATATCTATACCTGCTTCTTCCATTACTTGTACTGCCAAGGGCTTTACTTTTGGATAATTTTCAGTTCCTGCTGAATATACTTCCAATATATCACTACCTAATTTTTTCGCCCAGCCTTCTGCCATTTGAGAACGGCATGAATTGTGAACGCATATAAAAGCAACCTTCTTTTTCATTTAGTATTCCTCCAAATAAAGATTATTTAGCTTTATTAAACCATCCCCTTGTATTATTTGCTATCCTTACAAGAGTAAGCATTACTGGAACTTCAACAAGTACACCTACTACAGTTGCTATTGCTGCTCCAGATTTCAATCCAAATAAAGAAATAGCTACTGCTACTGCTAGTTCAAAGAAATTTGATGCTCCAATCATACCTGCTGGTGCAGCCACATCATGAGGTAATTTCCATGCTTTCGCCCATAAATAAGCAACAAAGAATATAAGAAATGTCTGTATTATTAGAGGTACTGCTATCAATACTATATTCATAGGATTATCAACGATTATTTGACCTTGGAAAGAGAATATAATTATTAAAGTTAATAAAAGTCCTATTATTGTAACATTACTAAACTTTGGAATAAAGGTTTTTTCAAAGTATTCTAATCCTTTATTTTTAGTGATAACTACCCTTGAAATCCAACCAGCAGATAGTGGTATAACTACAAATAATACAACTGATAAAAATAATGTGGCCCACGGAATTGATATATCACTCATACCTAATAAGAAAGCAACTATAGGAACGAATCCAACTAATATTATAAGGTCATTTGTGGCCACTTGAACAAGAGTATACGCTGGGTCACCTTTAGTTAAATGACTCCAAACAAATACCATAGCAGTACAAGGTGCTGCTCCTAAAAGTACTGCCCCTGCAAGATAATCCTTTGCTAAGTCGGGGGATATAACGCTTTTAAATACTACATTAAAGAAAAATACTGCTATCGCGTACATTGTAAATGGTTTAATCAACCAGTTTGTAACCCATGTAATTATAAGTCCTTTTGGATTTTCACCAACTCTTTTTATACTATGAAAATCAACCTTTAACATCATTGGATAAATCATTAACCATATAAGAATAGCTACTGGTATAGAAACACTTGCATATTCAAACTTACTTAAAAATTCAGGTATATTTGGGAGATAGACTCCGATAAGTACTCCTACCACCATACATATAGCAACCCATAATGTAAGGTATTTTTCAAAGAAACTAATTCCTGATTGTAGATTTTCTTTTGCCATATCTATATTCCCCTTTCATATGAAATTACTAATTTGAATCTAAGTAAGCTCTATTTTAAGAGCTTACTTAGATTTTGACCCTTTACTTCTTCTGGGATCCACTTAATCACTGCAAAATCTCCGTCAGATATCTCATTTACTTTATTAATCCATTGTATCTCATTACTTGCCTTTACTTTTAAGATTTCATTAGTTGTATTAGTTGCATAGAAGCTTGAGTTAATAATCCACCATTTACTATAGATACCAGCCCTATTTAAGTCCTCCTGTAATCCCATAGCTTCATGAACAGGAGTGGTTTCAGCAAGTGTAACTATTATAACTTCGGTTTGACTACTATCTCTTAACTTAGGCAATAACTTCTTAACTGACTCAGGTATATCTCCTTGTGTTCGTGCAATTTCTCTATTATAGCTTTGTGTGGATTCTAATAATAACAGAGTATGACCTGTTGGAGCTGTATCGATGACTACTACTTCATTTTGTGAACGTTCTACTATTTCAGCAAAGGCTCTAAATACTGCAATTTCTTGAGTACAAGGAGATCTTAAATCTTCTTCAATATAAGCAATATCATCATCAGTCATGGTTTCCTTAGCTTTATTTAGTACTTCTTCTTGATATTTTTCTAGTTCTTTCTTTTCATCTATATTACTTATTGTAATTCCGTAACTTTCATCTATAACAAAGTTTAAATGTGCTGCAGGATCGGTTGTTGTTAAATGAACCTTCTTTCCTTTTTTAGCTAATTCAACAGCAATAGTAGCAGCTATTGTAGTTTTACCGACTCCACCTTTACCCATAGTAAAGATAACCTTTTTATCTCTTCTATATAAATCTTCTATTATAATATTAAGTGAAGGGATATTATCAACAGTTAATTTATCATCATTATATTTAATATTATCACTTTTAAAAAATGCTCTTAGGTTTTCCAAACCCGTCATATTATAAGGTCTTAAAGGAATTTTATAGGTTTCAATATTTTTAAGTCCTTCTGGTATTTCTTTTAATGCATTTTGTTGTTTGTCAAAAATAGCATTAGAAAGATAATCATCATGATCTCTAAGGGCTCCATTAACTATTAGAAGCTGATTACTTATTCCGATGTCTTTTAGCTCATTAGAAGCTCTATCAGCTTCTTTTAAAGTCGATACTTCAGGTCGGGAGATTAGTATAAGTGTAGTTTTTTCTTTGTCCGCTAGATTCTCTACTGCATTTTTATAGACTTCCTTTTTAGCTTCAAGTCCTGATAATTGGCCTAAACATGATGCGCCATGAGTGCTTTCGCTAATGAAATTAGTCCATGCTGATGGAAGTTGAAGCATCCTTAGTGTATGACCTGTTGGTGCAGTATCAAATATAATATGATCATATTCTTCGGCTGTTTTTTCATCAGTTATAAAACCAGAGAATTCATTGAAAGCTGCTATTTCAACTGTACATGAACCTGAAAGCTGCTCTTCCATATTTTTTAGTACAACTTCTGGTAGCTTACCTCTATATGGTGATAATACAGATTCCTTATATTCAGCAGCAGCATCTTCTGGGTCAAAATTGGCTACTACTAGATTAGGGATTTCATCTATAGGCACACCTTTATTATTTAACTCTGTTTCAAATACATCTTGAAGGTTTGAAGCAGGGTCAGTACTGATAAGCATAATTCTTTTACCCTCATCAGCTAAAGCAACTGCAATAGCACAAGCAGTTGAGGTTTTTCCAACGCCACCTTTTCCGGTAAAAAATAAGTATTTTGTTAGGTTTATATCTTTTAAATTAAAATCTTTAAACATAATACACCTCTTTTCTATTTTAACAACATCCTTTTCCTCCACAACAGCCATTGTTTTGCTTTTTAGATTTTCTAGCTTCTAATTCAGACATGATATATTCCTTTGGTATCTCCAGCATCTTTATAAATTCCTCATTAGTTGGATATTCCTTTATTTTTACGACTTCTCCATCAACTATTGTAATAGGAAGAACATCTACACCTTCATCATTTAACATCTTATTTACTATTTTATTATCCACAAATATTTGAGGATTGTTGGTTAAATTATGTCTTTCAACTAATACTCCTTTTTTTTCTAACCTATTAATAACAGTTGCAACTCTTAAAAGCTCCTTATCAACAGATGGTCCACATACTCCTGTTGCACAGCACATAGCTGGGTCAAAGATTATCATTTTTTTCATACTTAGTTCCCTCCTATTATTTATTTACAGCCACATTTTGATATACCTTTACAGATGCAATCTTCAGTATCAGTTATAATATTCATTAAAAATAGAATAATTTTATTACATTCCATTAAATTTAAAGAATAGTGATTCCAAAGCCCATCTTTTCTAATATTTACTAGATTAGACTCCATTAAAACCTTCATGTGGTGAGAAAGGGTAGGCTGAGAAAAGTCAAAATGCTCTAATATATCACAGGCGCACATCTCACCACAAGATAATATATCAAGTATTTGAAGTCTCTTTGGATCTGATAATGCTTTAATAATTTTTGAGTTTTCTTCATAATTAACTTTCATTTAATCACTCCCTACATAGATATATGTCTATATAATAAATTATATGCACTTGGGAAAGCGTTGTCAATAGCACATGTAAATATAATTACAATATTTATTGATAGATGATTATCTATACATGGTATATATTTATAGATTTGAAAATGTTAGTAAAAATAAAATCCAGTCAAGAGAATTAATCTTGACTGGATTTTATTCATATAAATAAATATCCAAATATATTAAAGGCATATCCTATAATAAGTATTCCTAGAGTAACTACACCAATAAATATACCTAGAAGCTTTCTCTTAACAACCTTAGAAAGCATAATCATTGAAGGAAGGGAAAGTGCTGTTACACCCATCATAAAAGATAGAGCTGTTCCTAATCCTACTCCTTTTAATACTAATGCCTCTGCAATGGGTAATGTACCAAATATATCTGCATACATGGGTATGCCTACAAAGGTAGCTATTAATACAGAGTACCATTTATCTTGACCTAGTATTGCTGATATAAAAGATTCTGGAATATAGTTATGGATGGCAGCTCCAATTCCAACACCTATAAAGATATACATCCATACTTTCTTTATAATATCTAATACCTGCTCCTTAGCAAAGTTTATTCTATCTATAACTGCTAATTTCTGATCCGCTATATCAAGTACAGGATTGTTAAAAACAAAAGATTCCACATATTTTTCTAATCTGAATTTACTTATAACTGTTCCGCCAACTACAGCGAGGATTATACCGACTATAACATATGCTATAGCTATTTTCCAATTGAATATACTAGCCAATAGAATAATAGATGCTAAATCTACTAAAGGTGATGAAATTAAAAATGAAAATGTAGTACCAATGGGTAGGCCTGCACTAGTAAATCCAATGAATAACGGTATAGAAGAGCAGGAACAAAATGGTGTAACAGTACCAAGTAAAGCAGCTAAGATATTTGCTGTAATTCCATGGAATCTACCTAGTATCTTCCTAGTTCTTTCTGGTGGAAAAAAAGATTGAATATAGGAAATTCCAAATATCAATATTGAAAGTAAGATAAATATCTTAATTACATCATAGATGAAGAAGTGGATGCTTCCACCTAGTCTACTATGAATATCTAAGCCAAAAATATTTTCTACAAGAAGTTTAATTAGATTGAAAAGCCATTCCATTTTAAGTAATTGTGTATTTAGCCATTTTAAAATAACCATATATTTCACCTTCTTTAAATATTATTAGACAATTGATTAGATCTCTTCATAATGATTATCTATATCATTAAACAAGTCTTTTAATAGTTCTAAGGAATCCTTATTGATGGAGTATTTCATCCATATGCCATCCTTTCTTCCATTAACAAGCCCAGAATCGCATAATGTTTTCATATGATAAGAAAGTGTAGGTTGTGTAATATGGAATTCTTCCAATAATTTACATGCACAAAGCTCTCCGCTGGAAAGCATATGAAAGATTTTAATCCTTGTTTCATCTCCTAATGCCTTTAAAAGCAACGCATAATCTGTATAAGATATATTCATGTCTTCACTTCCCTTCTCTATAGTAGAATATTTTATAGAATTCAATAACACATAGATGAATATCTATATGTTAATTATATTACTATATATAGATAAATGTCAATGTGTTAGAAAAATTATTTAAATAAGCTACTTAATAGTTGCAGAACATATAAAAAATATCTATATATAAACAAAAACTATAGATAATCTTGATTTTATTTAAATTATTTCATATGTTAAAATTTAATCGGTGTTAAGAAGTGAAAGTAATGTCATATAAAGGAGTGGGTTAGGTGAAAAGATTTAAATTTATACTAATAGTTATTCTAGCCTTAGGATTAATAGTTGGTGGATGTTCAAATAAAAAAGATGTAGTAGATGAAGGAAATCATCAGCAACCTCCAGTTGGAGAAGGAAAGGAATCAGTAAATGAATTAGAAGAGGATACTATAGAGTTTGTAGATACCAGCTATATGGTAAGTGCTGACTGGCTAAAGGAAAATATGGCAAAAGAAAATCTACTAATATTAGATGCTAGAGGAGCAGATGCTCATAAAAAAGGTCATATACCAGGAGCTATAGCTATTATGTGGCAAGAGTTTTCAAATATGGAAGGTGCACCTGGTAAAGAGCCTAATTGGGGTACGGTTCTTGAAGCGAAAGCTTTATCTGAAAAACTGTCAGCATACGGAATAACGAAAGATAAAGAAATCGTTGTATATACAACTTCTCCAGATGGATGGGGAGAAGATGGAAGAATAGTATGGATGCTGAGAAGAGCAGGATTTGAGAATACAAAGATATTAGATGGCGGATTTGAATACTGGACGTCAAAAGACTATGAAGTATCTAAAGATGATGTAGTACCGACTCCTGCAACTGTTGTGATAGAATTCTTAGATAATAAGACAAATATAGATACTGAAGAATTGGCAGACAACTTGGATAATCTTGTAATAATTGATGTGAGGGGAAAAGATGAATATAACGGAGCTACAAATTTTGGTGAACCAAGAGGAGGTCATTTGCCGGGAGCTATTAATATAACTTTTAGCCAATTCTTGAACAAAAATGGTACTTTAAAAACAGCAAAAGAAATAAAAGATATACTTGATTCTAATGGAATTAACAAAGATGATGAAATAGTAACATATTGTACAGCAGGTATTCGCTCTGCTCATATGCAAATAGTATTAACTATGATGGGATATGATAACGTAAGGAACTATGATGCTAGCTTCTATAGTTGGTCTGGAAATGCTGATTTAGAAGTAGAAAAATAATACAGATAAATATATAGACTCTAATCTATTTCTAGGAGAATAGAGATATATTTGCAGGAAGGTTGTTGATACTTTGAAAAATATAAAAAAATCCACATGGATTAAATTAGGTGTTGTATTGGGATTAATTTTGATATACTTCTTTGTTAGTCCAGTTAGAAATGCTATAAAACAAATTATATTTATATTTAGTATGCTAGATGTAGATGCAGTAAAAGGGTATATATTGTCCTTCGGTATATGGGCACCTATAATATCATTCTTGCTTATGGTATTCCAGTCAGTAGCTGCACCATTACCAGCCTTTTTAATTACCTTTGCCAACGCAGGATTATTTGGATGGGTGAAGGGAGCAATTCTTTCTTGGACATCTGCTATGGCAGGAGCAGCCCTATGTTTCTATATTTCAAGAATATATGGAAGAAATACTGCCGAAAGGTTAACATCTAAATTTGCTTTGGAAGAAATAGATGGTTTTTTTGATAGATATGGTAATTATGCAATATTAATAGCTAGACTCTTACCATTTATATCTTTTGATATAGTTAGCTATGCTGCGGGGTTGACTTCCATGAGTTTCTGGTCTTTCTTTTGGGCTACAGGACTTGGACAACTACCAGCAACGATAGTATACTCCTATGCAGGTGAAAAGCTAACGGGTGGAGCAAAGACCTTTGTCACGGGACTTCTCATATTATTTGCAGTTAGTGCATTAGGATTTTTAATAAAAAAGATATGGAATGAGAAGAACAAAAAAACTATTAATTAGAGAGTGTGTTAGGGTTGCTTCGAGAGGAGCAATCCTTTCATTGCTTTAATAAAAAGGATGTAATAAATGAAAATATCAGATAAAATTATAAAAATAATAAACGAAGAGGAAGAAAAATGTATAGGATGTAAGCTATGTATGAATGGTTGCCCTATGCTAGATAAATTCTGTGATTCTCCGAAGGAATTACTAAAGGAACTTAAATGTAATGGAGAATTTGACTATATCTTACCCTACTCATGTATGCTATGTGGATATTGTACAAAGGTATGCCCTAAGGGAGTAGATTTAAAGAATTTATTCTTAGAACTTAGGAGAGATGTAGTTAATCAAAGCAATGGTAAACTAGCTAGGAATCTTAACACAAATGGAGTAGACTTACATCAAAAACTTAGTTTCTCTAATCTATTTACATCTAATATTCAAAACCTACAATCAGATACCATATTTTTTCCAGGATGTGGGCTTCTTTCTTATAGTCCGAAGATAGTAGAGGATACATATAGATATCTAAGAACTAAAATAGGGGGCATAGGAATATATACTAAATGCTGTGGAAAACCTACAGCATTTATGGGAAAAGATGAGAAATTTAAGGAGTATTATTCTATTCTTGAAAAAGAATTTAGAGATAAGAATATTAAAAGAATAATAACAGGATGTCAAAACTGCTTTATGACCATAGGAAATAATAGTAAGGATATAGAAGTAATATCTTTGTGGGAAGTACTAGCTAATGTGGGAATACCGGAAGAGAAAATAGGTATTGGGAAATCTATAAATGTAGAGTTTACGATTCATGACCCATGCCCTACCAGAGATATAGATATAATTCACAGCTCCATAAGACAAATAGTGGATGAACTGGGCTTTAAAATAGATGAAATGGAGTATAACAAGGGAAAAACACTTTGCTGTGGTTCAGGTGGTATGGTGTCAGTTACTCAAAATCATGTATCTGAGGCTCATACCATAAGAAGAGCCCAAGAAGCAAAAACAGAATATATTATCACCTATTGTCAGGAATGTGTAGAGTCTATGAGAAGAGGTGGTAAGAAATCTTACCATATACTTGATTTATTATTCACTGAAGGCTTTCAAAATATGGAGCAGAAAAATCAAGGGGTAATAACAAAATGGACTAATAGGTACAAAGGAAAGAATATAGGGAAGTGAAAATATGAAGGATAGAAGCTCAGTATTAAAAGCAATAGCAATAATTATTTTAATAATAGCTTTAGCTTTATTGCTCAATAAATTTAATATTCTTAAAGGCTATGGACCAAATGAGATTAAAGAGTTTATTCAAGGAAAAGGTATTATGGCACCGGTTATTTATGTAGCATTACTATCTTCCCTGCCTTTGCTGCTATTTCCAGATTCTGTTTTGGTAATAGCAGGTGGTATGATATTTGGTCTTTTTTGGGGGACAGTACTTACTACAATAGGCTCATTAATTGGAGCCGCCATAGCATTCTATATTTCTAGAAAGCTGGGGCAACAAGTGGTGAAGAAGTTTATAAAAAAGGAATTAGTTTTATTTGATAAAAAGAATAGTGGATTTTTCTTGATTTTAATGTTAAGATTAATCCCCTTATTCCCCTTTAAAATAGTAAGCTATAGTGCAGGATTGTCAGATGTAAGGTTTAGGGATTTTGCATTGGCCACAACCATAGGTTCAATGCCGGGCATCATAGTATATACAAACCTTGGAGATAAGACAACAGTATTTGGCTCAAAGGATTTTTATATTTCTATAGGCTTATTAATAGGGTTGTTTTTAATTTCTTTTATAATGAAAAAAGTATTTCAAGGAAAAGGAGACAAGATCAATGAATAAAAAGTTATGGTTACTTATATTATCAGTAGTATTAATATTTAATTTAGCTGGATGCAGTACGAAGACAGTGAATAATGGGAATATATTAGATCAAGATTTTGAAGAATTATTAGAAGCTGCAAAAGGGACGACTGTTACCTTCTATGGATGGGGTGGCAGTCAGCAAACTAACTCATGGATAGATGGTTATTTATCAGAGAATGTAAAAAAAGACTATGATATTACCGTAAAAAGAGTTGGAATGAATATAGATGAAATATTAAACAGTCTTCTAAATGAGAAGCAGCTTAATGTAGAAAAAGGAAATATAGATGTAGTATGGATTAATGGAGAAAATTTCTTTACTGCTAAGGAAAACAATTTATTATTTGGACCTTTTACTGATAAATTACCGAATTTCAATAAATACGTAGATAAGGATTCACCAGATGTAAAATATGATTTTGGTTATCCTGTTGAAGGTTATGAAGCGCCCTATGGAAAAGCTCAGATGGTAATGGTATATGATAGTGAAAAAGTAGACAAGACTCCTGTTGACCACAAGGAGCTATTAGAGTGGGCAAAGAAAAATCCAGGTAAGTTTACTTACCCAGCATTACCAGATTTTACAGGATCTGCTTTTGTTAGAAATATAATATGTGATATAGTAGGGTATGAACAATTTATGGACATGGATGCTGATGAAGAAACTGTAAGGAAGGCTATAGAACCGGCTATTGAATATTTAAAGGAACTAAAGCCTTATCTATGGAAGGAAGGAAAGACTTATCCAGGGGATGCACCTCTTCTTGATAATATGTATGCAGATGGAGAAGTGTGGATGACTATGACTTACAATCCAAACTCAGCATCAGGAAAAATTGCAACGGGAGAATATAAAGAATCTACTAGAACCTTTATATTTGACAAAGGAACCATAGGTAATACCCATTTTCTAGCTATACCATTTAATGCTCCGAATAAGGCAGGAGCTATGGCTCTTATTAACTATATATTAAATGTAGAATCTCAAGCCACGAAATATGAGCCGGAGACATGGGGAGATTTACCAGTATTAGATAACGATAAATTAAGTCAAGGGGAAAAAGATAGATTTGCATCTATTCCTTTAGGTATGGCAACTTTACCTCAGGATGTATTGCTAGAACATAGAATTCCGGAGATGCCGGCAGATCTAGTTCCAATAATTGAAAAAATATGGATGGAAATGATACCAGGTGAAGGTGAGTAATTTGAGGGAGAAATTAAAACCCTATCTATTGCTATTTCCAATACTATTTGTTTTGATTACCATTTTTGTTTCAGGAATAATAATGGGGCTTATACAAAGCTTAGGATATTTTAAGGCAGTAGGTTTAACAGAATTTACATTAAAATACTATAAAGAGGTATTAACTAGTAAGGGATTTATATCATCCCTTAGATTCAGCCTTTATACTTCTTTTACCTCATCTATTATGGCAGTAGTTTGTGGAGTACTTTTATCTTATGCAATTCTTCAAGTAAAAGGAAAAAAAGAGATGGTAGAATCTCTATATAGAATACCTATTATAGTACCCCATATAGTTTCTGTTTTATTAGTATATAATATTTTATCTCAATCAGGAATTCTTCCGAGAATTTTATATGAAGCTGGCTTGATTACTGATCAAAGCCAGTTTCCGTCTATTCTCTACGAGAGAAACGGAATTGGTGTAATAATAGCATATCTATGGAAGGAAATACCCTTTGTTGCTCTTACAACCTATACCATACTTAGTAAGGTCAGCAGTAAACTATCAGATGTAGCAGGTAATCTAGGAGCTAATAAGAGGCAGATATTTTTTTATATACTTCTCCCTCTTATTATATCTTCTGTCTTTTCCTCCTTTATTATTATCTTTGCATTTTCCTTTGGAGCATATGAAGTACCTTTATTATTGGGACCAACACAGCCTAAGGCTTTGTCGGTACAGGCATTTATAGAATATAACAACCCAGTACTTGCAAATAGACCATATGCCATGGTATATAATATATTAATTACTTCAATAGCTTTGATTCTTACATGGCTTTATTATAAGGCCTTTGAAAAAGCCTATAAATACGGCAGGTGATAATATGAAAGATAAAACTAAATTAAGATATAAAATAATAATAGGAATATTTTTAAGCTTTTTATTATTACCCTTAGCAATTATATTTCTATGGAGCTTTGCAAAGAATTGGCCGTGGCCTCATTTATTGCCAGAAAATTGGGGGTTAAGAGGATGGTCTTATTTTTTAAATCCATCGTCAAAGAGCTTATCTACTCTATTATTTAGTATGTTTTTATCCTTTTCAGTGACAATGATTACTCTAGGTATAACTATACCAGCAGCTAAGGCACTGGCTCTTTACAAATTCAAGGGGAAAAAATTAATAGAAATGCTAATATTTGCACCAGTTATAGTGCCTACTGTTACAGTAGCCATGGGTATACATCTTCAGTTTATTAAAATGGGACTTGCTGATACCTTTTTAGGAGTAGTATTGATACAACTTATACCTTGTATCCCATATAGTATTAGAATCCTTAAAAGTGTTTTTGAAATAATAGGTGAAGAAATGGAAGAGCAAGCTAGGGTTTTAGGGGCTAATGGATTTCAGACCTTTTATTATGTAACATTTCCTATGATACTTCCTGGAATAATCTCTGCTGGAAGTATGGCTTTTATAGTATCCTTTAGTCAATATTTCCTTACATTTCTAATAGGAGGAGGAAGAATAATAACCTTCTCAATGCTAATGTTTCCCTATATTCAGAGTGGTGATAGAATGATGGCATCTGTTTATAGCGTAGTCTTTATATTTATTACTTTGATATTTTTAATTATCGTAGAAAGGATTACAAATAAGTTCTATAAGGATAAGTTGAAGGAGTATAATTATGTCTAAAATTACCTTGAAAAATATAGAGAAATCCTTTAATAAAATTAAGGTCTTGAATAATATTAATTTCGAAGCGCCAGAGGGAAATGTAGTCTCCTTATTGGGACCTTCTGGTTGTGGCAAAACTACTACCTTAAAGATAATAGCAGGGCTGATTAAAGCTGATAATGGGGAAATATTTTTAGGAGATAAGGATATAACAAATGTTTCTGTGGAAAAGAGGGGTACTGTAATAGTTTTTCAGGATTATTTATTATTTCCTCATTTGAATATAGAAGAAAATATTGGTTTTGGTCTTAAAATGGCGAGGATACCAAAGAAAGAGATAAGCCTTCGAGTAGAGAGGATGCTGGAATTAGTCCAACTAAAGGGATATAATAAAAAATATCCGAATAAGCTTTCGGGAGGGCAACAACAGAGAGTAGCATTAGCCAGGGCTTTAGCCATAGAGCCAAAAGTACTCTTACTTGATGAACCTTTTTCTAACTTAGATACAAAATTAAGGAAAGATATGAGAGAATTTACTCTAGAAATACAAAGGAAGCTAAATATCACAACGATTTTGGTTACCCATGATAAGGAAGAAGCTTTGATGTCCTCTGATAAAATAGCTATTATGCTCAATGGAGAAATTAAACAATTTGGAACTCCAGAAGAACTATATGAAAGACCTATTTCAATAGAAGTAGCAGATTTCTTTGGTGAAAAAAACTATATAGATGGTTTAGTGGAAAATAATATGTTTATATCCGATATTTGCAGCCTCCCTGTAGAAATGGAGGATATAAAAAAAGCAAAGGCCATGATTAAACCAGAGAATATAAAAATATATCCCGAAGAAACCACTGACTTAACAGGAATAGTAGCATCTAGTAAATATGCTGGGGAGAAAGTTTATTATACTGTATTAATAAAAGGAAAGGAACTAAAGATAATATCTCAAAACTCTAAAATATATAAAGTAGGAGATAAGGTGTCAATAGATATAGATATTGAAGGTATAAAGATATTTAAGGAGAAGTGAAACTATGGTGTCCATAATAGTACCTGCGTTGAATGAAGAAAAAACTATAAAGGAAAACTTGGAGAATTTAATTAAAATAGAGGGAAATAAAGAAATAATAGTAGTGGATGGGGGTAGTTGTGATAAAACTGTGGATATTGCAAAAAAATATGCTATAGTTATCAACAGCACCAGGGGTAGAGCAAGACAGATGAACGCAGGTGCAAAAATTGCAAAGGGTAATATATTGTGGTTTGTTCATTCCGATTCGAAATTAGAGAAAAATAGTATATTAGAAATGGAACAGATAATAGAAGATGGTTATATTGGAGGATGCTTCAAGCTATATTTTTATGACTTAGATACTCCTTTTATGAGATATGTATCAAACTCTTCAAATAGAAGAGCTAAATATTTGAAACTGATATTTGGGGATCAAGGTATATTTATGAGAAAAGATATATTTGAAGAATTAATGGGATATAAGGAAATGGAACTAATGGAGGATTGGGAATTTTCCCGCAGAATTCATAAACTTGGTAAGATGAAGGTATTAGATAAAAAAATAGGAACTTCTGCTAGAAGATTTAAAGAAGGAGGACAACTTAAAACTCTCCTATTGATGCATAAAATAAAAATATTATATATGCTAGGCACTCCAGCAGATAAATTGGCTAAAATATACAGGCAGGTGAGATAATGAATGCACTAATACTTATGACAAGAATACCAATGGCAGGACAAACGAAAACAAGATTGATGGATATTATGTCTGGAGATGAATGTGCGGAGCTTCATATGGCTTTTTTGAAGGATTTATTCAATACTTTCAAGAAGCTGAAAGAAATAGATATATATCTTACCTATACTCCTGAAAATTCATTAGATACTATAGAAAATATAATACCTGAGTTTGTTAAGACTTTACCCCAAATAGGAGAAGATTTAGGCAATAAAATGTATAATGCAATAAATGATATATTATCTTTAGACTATGAAAAGGTAATATTAATAGGTTCAGATATACCACATATTAAAAATGAAGATATACTCCATTCCTTTAAAATATTAGAGGAAAAAGATATAGTACTGGGACCATCCTATGATGGAGGATATTACCTAATAGGGATGAAAAAACCAAATGAGGGGATATTTCATATATCTAAAAAATGGGGTGGAAAGTCAGTACTGGAATCCACCATAGATATGGCAAATAATCAAAGATTAACGGTAGGTCTTGCTGCTAAATATATGGATATTGACACTAAGGAAGATTTATTTGCATTTATGGATAAATATGAAGGTCATAGGGACAAGATAGCTTTAAAAACAGTGAAATTTATAAAAGAATGGAGGGAGAACACTGGTCAAGGACAAATTGATAGAACAAATAAAAGGATATATTAATATTAATAGAAAAACTACCTTAAGGGAACTTGATTTAAAGGAAGATTTTGAAATTGAATTCTTAGCTCAGGGTGAATATAACATTAACTTTACCTTAAGCTCTTTTCCTAATAAATATGTATTTAGAGTAAATACTGGAAGCCAGCTGCAATTAGAAAATCAAATAGGATATGAGTTCAATTCTCTAAAATATTTAGAGAAATCCTCAGTAACTCCTAAGGTATTCTTTGTAGATGGTTCTTTAATGTATTTTGATTATGGGATACTCATTATGGAATTCTTAGAAGGAGCACCTCTTGATTATGGAAAGGATTTAATGAAGGCAGCAAGGATATTTGCGAAAATCCATTCCTTAGAAATAGTTAAGGATAATCATTTTATAACAGAAAAAAATATATTTAGTGATAGGATAGATGAAGGGGAAAAACTTCTTTCTAATATCTGGGAAAGTCCTATAGTGGATAAAAGAGTTAAATCCTTTTTTGATAAATTCTTAGATTGGGCAAATGTTAATAAAGACAAAGAGAAATACTTTATAGATAATCCTTGGTATGTAATAAATAATACGGAAGTCAATTCTCATAATTTTATCATAGGAGAGAAATCTTATTTGATTGATTGGGAAAAACCAGTGATTAGTGATCCTGCTCAGGATTTAACTCAATTTCTCGCACCTACTACTACATTGTGGAAGACAAGCTATATATTGAGCTCTGATGAAAAAGAAGAATTCTTTAAGAACTATATTAATGGATTAAATGGAAGGGATAAAAATATAAGAGATAGAGTTAATCTCTATACTCCCTATTTATATTTAAGAGCTTTAGGTTGGTGTGCTCATGCCTATGTAGAATACCATGATCCCAAGAAAGAAATAAAGAATATGGATACATTTGAGAAGATAAAGGAGTACTTAGATATAGATTTTATGGAGGGGTTATTAAGGAAGTTTGGAGTATAGATTTTACTCTTAAAAACATACTAAAAACAATTTTTAGTAATTGATATATTATAACGATAAATATGAGATTATTAAATAAATCTATGCAATTATTTAATGAATAGATATTTGCTATATAAATTGAAAATAAGAATTCATAATGTTATAATCAACGAGGAAAATCAATGTATATATAAAATGTATATATAATAAGGAGGAAGAAATGAATAATAGAAGATTTAAATTTATTACTTTATTAATGGTAATGATGTTAACGCTGACATTAACAGTTGCATGTACAAAAAATGAAGGAAAACAAGCAGATGGTAATTCAGATGTAGCTACAATAAAAACAATGACAGGTGAGAAACTTGTAAAACAAAATTCAGGAAAAGAAAAAGATAAAGTTTTAATTATGGATGTACGTTCTCCAGAAGAGTACAAAGAAGGTCATATTCCACATGCTATTAATATCAATGTGGAAGGTTTTGAAGATAGAATTAGTGAGCTTGAAGATTTAAAGGAATTCCCAATTATTACTTACTGTAATTCAGGAAAGAAAAGTGGACAAGTTGCAGAGATTTTAGTTAATAATGGATTTAAAGATGTAACTAATGCCGCAGGAGTTAAAGAGTTTGAATATGATTTAGTTCACTACGAAGACATAAGAGGAGCTGCTTTCCAAAAACTTATTGATGAAAATAAAGATATCGTATTAGTAGATGTTAGAGAAGAGAAACAAGTTGCAGAAGAAGGAATGATTGCAGGAGCTATCAATGTTCCATTTAATGCTATAGAGGCAAATCTTGATAAATTACCAAAAGACAAGACTATTGCTTTATACTGCAATACTGGTACTAAGAGTGCTGAAGTAGCAAAGCAATTAGAAGATCTTGGCTATGAAAACGTAGTAAATTCTATTGAAGGTGTAAAAGAATATTCATTTGAATTAGTAAAATAAATATATTAGAAAAACTCCCAGATAAGCTTATTTGGGAGTTTGAATTTTTATCGGCACCAGTTGTGTGGCACTTAATAGTTCATTACATCAATTATTTTCTACAGCCACATTACTCCAAGCTTCAAAAAACAATTCATTAAACAACTTCATATTCTTTATCATAGTAGGGATATTTATTTTACTTCCTTTTTCATTACTTTCATCTATTCTTAAAAATCCAGTTTTCAAGTCTTCTACATCTGAAACTATAGATCCAAAATTATCATCAAATAGTTCAGGATTTGTTATATATATAGCAGAAACTATATCCCAATTAAAGAAGCCTTCAGTATTAAATAATTCTCTAAAATACTCAAACCAAGCGTAGGAGTTTTCCTTGATATATACATAAGAAGGTATATCTTTATTATTCATCAATCTTTCATACTCTTCTTTTTTAAATTCTGCCTGTAGACAGATATGACCTGTCATCGTAGTGACTTTTGCACCAGAGTGCAGAACATTGTGACTTGCTTCATTATCAACAGAGAAATTTAACTCATTTAAGTTTTTACCATTGATTATCAAAGGTTTAGTTAGTCCTCCCATAAGTACAATTTCCTTAATTTTTTTATAGAAATCATTGTCAAGAAGATAGGCACCATATAGATTAGATAGAGAACCTGTTGCTAATATAGTAACTTCATTAGGATATTTATTTACTATATCTACAAGAAATTTAGCTGCTTCACTCCTTCTATCCGAACCTTTTGCTGACCCCTTCTTTAAGGGGATATTTGTAATATTTAAGTCCTTAAACAATTTAGTAGTAGCTGCAAATACATCTTCTATATTACTATTTCCGAAAGTAGTGGTAACTCCAAGCAAATCTATAGCCTTATTACCTATTAAGTACATGAAGGTTAAACCATCATCTACATCCTTGTTTGGCAATCCCATAGTATTATCACAGTCAAAAATTACTTTAATCAAAATTAATACCTCCCAACTACACTATTTTAATCTGCTTCAAAGTATATACTAACACAACTTATTGCTTTATGTTAGAATACAATGTGCAGGAAGGTAAAAATATTACCAATATAACCATTCCTATAGCAATATTTTACAAAAGGGGACAGAGTTAAGTGGTAATATCTTTTGTTGAGGAAGTTCGGAGTATAGATTTTAGCTAAAACAATGTCAAGGTTATTTTAAATTAAATATATTATTAAGAAAAATAATAGTAATTAAATTACTATTATTTTTTTTAATAACACTTCAATATCTTATATTGATAGATTATTATATGTATACAGCGTTATATTGTTGACAATATTCGACAATTTTGGACCAATATGAAAGGATGGTGATTATGGAGAAGAGAAAAAATAATCTTATAATTATTACAAGAATATTGATTGTTATTCTATTTATATCTTTCTGGGAAATTACCGCTAGATTTAAGCTTTATAATGCTTTTTTTACAAGTTATCCAAGTGAGATTGTTTTAGATCTAAAACAATTTTTTTTAAGCGGAGATTTAGTAAAACATACATCTATAACCTTACGTGAGGCACTTGCTGGATTGTTTTATGGTACTATTATAGGAATTTCTGTTGGTCTATTATTTGGACAAGTACAATCATTAGGTAAAATTTTTTTACCGATAATTACAGCTATTCATGGTGTACCCCAACTTACACTAGCACCAGTATATATATTATGGTTTGGACTAGGTTTAACATCAAAGATATTTCTTGCAGCATTAATGGTCTTTTTTAATGTTTTTTTCTCTACTTATGCAGGTATTCAAAATGTAGAACCTAAGCTTATTGAATCCGCCAATTTACTGGGTGCAGGAACAATACAAACACTATACCATGTTGTGCTGCCATCTAGTATGCCTTGGATAATAGCTGGTATTCGTAATGGTGTAGGGGCTTCTTTAATTGGCGCAATCATTGGAGAATTTATGGGGGCTTCAGCAGGGTTTGGATGGATGATTGCTTATGCGTCATCATATTTTAAAATTGCTCGTGTTATGTCATGTATTTTTATTTTATTAATAGTAGGTATTATTCTTAATTTTATTCTTGATAAGATTGAGGCATATTTACTGCGTTGGAGAGCAGTTACAAGATTATCTCTACATCATGAAAAAAATACATAGAATCTAATTAAATAAGGAGGCAGAATATGAAAAAATCAATAATTATCGTACTTATAATTTGTTTAGCAGCCGGAGTATTTACTGGATGCACATCAAAAGATGTTTCTAATGATTCTGATCTTACGAAAGTTGTAATATCTGAAATGAGAGGGGAGTCTTGGATTCCTGTATATGCAGCTGAAAAGCTAGGTTATTTTAAGGAAGAGGGTTTAGATACTGAATGGGTTGTTTTTAAAGATGGTCCAATAGCTTTCCAAGGAATGCATGCAGGAGATTCACAATTTTGTATGTTATCTACTGAGCCAGTACTTCGTGCTTTTGAAGAGGGTTTAGAGTCTAAGATTGTTATTTCAACAGTAAAGAATAAGCAATATATTTTTGCTGGAAATTCTGAAATCACAAGCGTTGAACAATTAAAAGGTAAGGCTATTTTTGCTGGTATGCCAGGCTCTGCTCCTTATTCATTTGTTCTTTCTGCTCTAGAAGAAGCAGGACTTTCTGAGAATGATGTTGAATGGATAAATATGGAGTATGGAGCTGCTTTGGCTGCACTTGAGCAAGGAAGTATAGCTGCATCATTTTTTGATGGAATTCATATTAATGAGCTTAAAAATCTAAATGCTAATATTTTAATTGATACCTCAGATCCTATACAGCATGAGGCACTTTATGGTTCTAAGTATTATGAATCACAAATGGTTACAGTTACTAAGGAGTTCGCAGAAAAAAATCCTGAGACAGTTCAAAAATTTGTAAATGCTGTTATAAAAGCTATGGCTTGGCAATCAGAGCATACTGATGAAGAACTTGCAAAATTAGTTTCTCCTATGTTTGAAGGTAGAGATTTGGTTGAAATTGTTGGCATATTGAGAGGGTCACTTTCTAATGATGGTTTCTTTTCCGAAGAAGGCTATAATGCAATCGAAGGTTTTTGCTTAGAACAAGGAATTATTAAGAACCCTATTGGATATGAAAATGTGATTGATATGTCTTATGTAAATAATGCAAGAAAGTCATTAGAGAAATAGAATTCTTTGAAAATATATTATAACAGTTAATCTAATTTCTAAGAAAAGCATATTAGAAGTTAGATTAACTTTAATTTATTGTTTATAGATGATTTAATTAAATTAAGGAGACAAACATGACATATATTGTTTTTGAAAATATAGAGAAATATTATGGTGAAAATCATGTCCTTAAAAATACCAATCTTTCAATTCATAAGGGAGAATTTGTTACATTACTCGGTTCTTCAGGCTGTGGAAAAAGTACACTTCTTCGATGTCTTGCAGGATTAGAAGGGGTAACCAGTGGAAAGATATTTCTAGATGGAGAAGATATTACCTTTTGGAATCCTAAGGATCGAAATATCGGAATGATATTTCAACAATATAGCCTTTTCCCTAATATGAATGTATATAATAATATTTCATTTGGTCTTAGGATGAAGAAGGTTAAAAAAGACACTATTGATGATCTTGTGAAAAATACCTTAAAAATAGTTGATCTTCAAGGCTATGAAAAGCGATATCCCTACCAGCTTTCAGGTGGTGAACAGCAGAGAGTGGCATTGGCAAGATGTATTGTCACTAAGCCTAAGGTATTACTACTAGATGAGCCATTAAGTGCAGTAGATGCGAAGCTTCGTAAATCTTTACAAGCTAGAATAAAAGAAATACACAGGGAACTTAATATGACTTCTATATTTGTCACCCACGATCAAGATGAAGCAATGACTATGTCAGATACAATTCATATAATGAGAGATGGTATTATAGAACAATCAGGAACCCCTTTTGAAATCTATAGTAATCCAAGGAGTATTTTTGCGGCAAGTTTTGTTGGAAATTACAATATATTGGAAAAGGACCAATTCTCAAAATTAATAAATCAAGAGTACTCAACTTATTCAAAAATTGTAATTAGACCAGAGACTATTGAAATATCTCATGTTGAGTTGGAATCTTGCAAAGATTCATATTCTATTTCGGGTAAAATTATCGATATACTCCCTCAAGGTAATATTATAAGATATACAGTTGATATCAATTCTGTTTCTTTAAAAGTGGATGTACTCTTTAATGATTTAGAACTTTATGCTTTGGGACAAGAAGTATATTTAAAATTAAAGAAAAATCATTGTATTGGTCTATAATTATCGAATAGTTAAGGAGGATGGCAATTGAAAAGGAATAAAAAGATAATATTAATCTGTCATTGTATCATTAATTCCAATTCTAAGGTTGAAGGTCTTAGTCAGTATGGGGGAATTTTTAAGGAATTTGTAAATCTTATTGCAGAGAAAGATATTGGTATTATTCAACTTCCATGTCCAGAAATGATTGTATATGGAATAAAAAGATGGGGGCATGTAAAGGAGCAATTTGATACTTTATTCTATAGAGAACAATGTAGAGAAATGCTTAGACCAATAGTTCAACAGACTAAAAGTTATATTGATGCGGGATATGAAATTTTAGGAGTGGTAGGTATAGATGGAAGTCCAAGTTGTGGAGTTAATCATACTTGTTCTGGAGAATTCAGAGGAGAAATTTCAAATAATGATGAATTAGAAAGCATCCTTGAAACTTTAAAGGAAGTCAAAGGTTCTGGTGTATTTATGGAAGAATTAAAAAGTTATCTAGAAGAAGTTGGAATAAAAATACCTTTTACAGCAATTAATGAAAATGATGTATATAGTTCTTTAGATAAAATAGCAGAATTTATATAAAAGAGGATGACTTTCTCATACAATTAAATTTTTGATAGTGTTTTTGATTATGTTGAAATAAAATTGGGGCAAGGCTTTTAGATTAGTAGTTGGCTAAAAGCTTTGTCCTCAAAATTTTATCTCAATTACCTTTATATTTTCTTTAATCTAATTTTACTATCTGGAGTAATCTTTATTATAACGAATAGGAAAGTTCGACTTTAATATTTTAGCATTAAGAACTTTCAGTAAATGAGTTTCAAAAGAAGCTTTTTTATAATTAGTTATTTTTTAATTTCTTCAATAGGAAAAGTCACTTCCCAATTACCTTGTGTAAACAGTCCACTTACAACAAAATCACCGTATAAAGAATATTGCCCAATTTCAGATTGAGGAATATCAAATATATATTCATCATAATCTATTCTATTTTCACTGGTTATATTTTCTCTAAATCCGATATTGTAATCACATTGAATATTATTTCCGTTTTTATCTTTTAGATAAATGAAACCATGATTATCTGTTGTTTCCTTATTTTTTGTTGCTGTTTGGACATGGAGCATACCATCTACATATCCTATAGCTGTAATTTCTATGTAATCAACAGGAAAGTCAATGGAATTTATACTAGAAAGGACTTTTACCTTGTAATCATAATCCATAGTTTTAAAATCTGGCATATATTTTTCATAGTTGATACCACTACCCCCTGTTATTTTCACAAGTTGTGTATTGATATTATTATCTAAAAGAGATAAATCCACATCAATAGAAGTATTATCATAGTGATGTTTGCCACTTAAAAATTCTCTTACTGAAAAAGTAAGTTTTTTACCTGTTATTTTTTTGTTGTCAAATTCCGAAATTGTAATTAAAAACGTAGCTGTCTTTGTTTTAGCATCATACCCAACAAGAGTACAGCCAGCTGCACTGGAAAATGGGCGATTAATAGAATAACTATCAAATAAATCTGTTGTTTCATCAATACGTTCTCCTATAAGATCTTGCATGGTAATGTAAATTTCAGCAACATTATCATGAATATATGCAGCTTCTACCTGCATTTTTATTCCATTATCCTCACAGGATTTTTGGATAGGTTTAAAAAATTGGGCAGTACTTGGTGAAATTTGATATATAATTTCATAAATGGCTGGTACTGTAGCTGATAATACTGGAATTGTTGTAAATATACAAATCATCAACAAAGCAGTTATGGCGATTGGTTTGTGAAATATATATTTCATTTTATTGTTATTTCCTTCATAGATAACATTATTTATAAGCTGAGATGACGGTTTTATTTGTTCATTCATATGATGATACTTTTCTTTAAACATCATAGTCCTCCTTTAATATTTCTTTTAGCTTACGTCTCCCACGAGTTAATTGAGTTCTAACTGTAGATGGTTTTTGCTTTAATATATGACTGATTTCTTCTATACTTAAATCCTCGTAATAAAATAAGTGAATAACGGTTCTATACTTAATAGGTAATTTTTTAAGTTCATAATGTAAATTATTATCCTCTTCAGTTTCAAAAGCAATTTCATCATCTAAAGGTTGAGTTTTCTTTGCCCAAGACGATGCCCACAGTTTTTTTGCACAATTAATAGTAACCCTTATAAGCCATGCTTTTCGATGTTCTTCTGTTTCAAAATTTGGTTTATTCTTTATATATCGCAAAAATACTTCTTGGAAGATATCATCGGCATCGCTTTTATTTCGGGTCTGTGAAAATGCTAACCTATAAACCATATTTGAATAGGTATTTACAATATTATCTATGCTTTCATCTATGCATAGTGGTTTTATCGACACTTCTTAACCTCCTTTCACTATGAATACCCTGAAGCTATACAAAAAGCTACAGTAAATGTAAAATTGCTATGGAAACTGATTAGTATTCATACAAAGGGAGGATCTTTTAAATATAACCGCTTCTAGTTGAAATACACTAAAAAGTTAAATAATAGATTTTAATTTTAGCATTATAAGTACAATATTTCATCCAACTTCAATGTTATATCCATATCTTTTAGAAATTCTAAGATGGATATTTACTGAAAAGAGAAATATAGATATAAAATTTCTTGGGAAATAATAGATATTGCATAACAAAATATAGAATAGGTAAAAAGATAAAGAGACAGCTTTCTTGTATCAAGAAAACTGTCTCTTTATAAGTTGTTACATTTCTTTGAAGTAATCAAAATGTTTTTTCAGGCATTGATAACTCTCATCACTTATATCATGTTCAATTTTGCAGGCATCTGCAAGTGCTATCTCTTCGCTAACACCAATAGCCATTAGAAATTGTGCAAGGAATTTATGTCGATTATACATCTCTGTTGCGATTTCAAGACCAGTATCTAGCAGTGTAATATATCCATCAGAATCCATTTTGATATATCCATTTTCTCGAAGTCTTTTCATAGCAATGCTTACACTAGGCTTAGTGTATCCCATTTCGTTTACTATATCAATAGAACGCACCTGTCCAATACGCTCCCTAAGCATTAAAATCATTTCTAAATAATTTTCTGCCGATTCATGTATTTTCATTTTATATCACCCCGGAAAATTGTTCTTTATATCTATGTTATTATATACTAGCTATTTTTTCAAGGATAGGGTTTCACTGATTGACAACCCTATCTCATAATGCTAAACTAATATTCAAATAAGTTAGCCTAAACTAACTGTATAAAAGTTAAAGTTAGCAATGGGTAATACAGTCTAGAGAAATATAGGAGATTATTTCTGATATATAAATCAATGATGTAAGGGTGGTGAAAAAATATGAGTATTTTATCAAAAGACAAATGTATATATGGTCCTGAAGTAGAGATGATTAAACGAGATAATGACTGTATGATATACAAAATGAAAAATCATGATGGTGAAGGTGTCATGACCAGTTATCAGGTGTTTCCAGGTATTGAATTGATTTATAATGATTTTCATATGGGAAACTGTTTTCACAATAAACAGCCACATGCTGATATCATGGAAATTAATCATTGCCGTCTGGGACGATTTGAATGTGAATTCCTAAATGGAGACTATGTATATCTAGAGGAGGGTGATCTTGCTGTAAATATGTTAAGCAACAGGACCGCAAAATCATGCTTTCCCCTAGAACATTATCATGGTGTATCAGTGGTAATCTGTCTTGATGAGGCAGAAAGATCGATTTCTTGTGTATTGGAAGATATATCAATTAATTTATATTCTTTGCGTGATAAGCTATGCCATAAAGATAGATGTTTTATTATGCGTGCTAAGAATTCCATAGAGCATATCTTCTTTGAGCTATATACAGTGCCTGATGAAGTTAAGCGGGGATATTTTAAATTGAAAGTACTGGAGCTGTTATTGTTTCTTAGTGTTGTAGATATTGCAGAACAGAGAGAGGAAAGACAATATTTTCATAAAAGTCAAGTAGACATTATAAAGGAAATCAAGGAATATATGACGGAGAACTTGGAACAGCATAATACTCTTGAAGAATTATCTAACCGTTTCAAGATACCTATAACAGCGATGAAGCTTTGTTTTAAGGCAGTCTATGGAACCTCTGTTTATGCTTATATGCGTTCCTATAGAATGCAGGCTGCTGCTGTAATGCTTCGCCAAGGAAATGATAGTGTCGCTGCTATTGCTGGGAGAGTAGGGTATAATAACTCCAGTAAATTTGCATCTGCATTTAAAGATATTATGGGTATGTCACCTTTGGAATATAGAAAAACAAATCGTCCAAACGGATTATTATCTGACGGTTTGGAGTAGAAACTATCCTTAGAAAAAGTTATAATTTTCTCTGATGATACTAAAAAAATATGCTGAAAAGCATATTTTTTTAGTATAAAGGTTAGTATAGACTAACCAAAAGTAATTAATTAGGAGGATGGTTCATGAAGAAAGATAGTACACAACATATTTTGGAAAAAACAGTAGAAATCATCTTAACACTTTTCATAGTCACAATTCTTTCATTTTTATTAATGCGTCTTTCTCCTGTTGATCCTGCTACTGCCTATGTAAAAAGAAATACACCTATTGTAACTGAAGAGCAAATTCAAGAGGCCAGGATAGAACTTGGACTTGATAAGCCTTTAATTTCACAATATTTTATATGGACAAAAAATGCCTTGCATTTAGATTTTGGTATTTCTCTAAAAAATGGACAGCCAGTGGTAAAAGAAATACAAAAAGTATTGCCTGTTACATTAACGGTTGTATTGCTATCGGCTTGCATAATGTCCATTGGCATATTGATACTTGGCTCTATATATTATTTTCTTAGAAACAGTATTGCCAATTATTTTTTAATCTTTATCTGTATTGCAGGCATTTCTGTTCCCCCATTTTATCTTGCAAGTGTATATATAGATATTTTTGCAGTTAGGCTTGGTATTATGTCTGTTGTTGGAAATATAGGACTTATGAAGTATCTTCCTGCATCTTTATGTCTTTCAATAGTTGGAATCGCTCTCTATTCTCAGCTTTTAGGTAAGAGTATTGAGTGGGAGATGAATGAAGATTATGCTTTTTATGCTAGATGCAGAGGATTAAAGGAAAGTCGGATTCTAATTTTTCATGCATTACCTTATGCAGTTGGGGCTTTACTCCCAAGTTTTTTACAAATGTTAGGGCTTTTTATGGCGGGAGCTGCTGTTGTGGAAAGTGTATTTTCTTTACCCGGTCTTGGACATCTGATTATAGATAGTGTAATTCATAGGGACTCACCGATGATTCATGCTGGAGTATTGGTTTTAGCATTAAGTGTTGTATTATTTAATGTCATGGCTGATGTTTTACAAGGATGTCTCCGAAAACATAGAAAAGCAATGGAGGTAGATGCAGCATGAAGAAGATGAAAAAAACTATTTTAGTTGCAGTCCCAATACTAATTATACTTTTTTGTGCCTTTGGTTATTTGTTTGCCCCTAATGATCCTAACCATGTGAATTTAACTGTTAGGCTTGAAAGACCTTGTGAAGAGTATCCTCTAGGAACTGATCATATGGGAAGGTGTATTCTTTCTAGAATTCTTTATGGTGGAAGAACAACTGTTGGTATTGTATTAATTGGCTCTGCCATTGTTATTGTTGTAGGTACTTTTTTAGGACTGGTACTTGGGCAAAAAGGTAATAAGCAAAATGTGGTAGTGGAGAGCATATTGAATGCAGTCACTGCTATTCCTCCAATTGCATATTTGATGATCTTCATCGGGGCATGGGGAAATGGAGTTCTAACGATGCTCATAGCCTTAACTGTGTCTTTAATTATGCGCTTGATTAAGCTAGTAAAAACTAAGACTGAAATTGAAATTGAAAAAGCTTATATTATGTGTGCTATTGCTTCTGGTGCCTCTCGAGGGCGGATTTTATTTGTTCATATTGTTCCAAATCTTATAAAAGATGTAATACATTATATATGCCTTTCTTGTACAGATATGATTATGGCAATAGTAGGATTTTCATTTATAGGCATTGGACTTGGAGATAATGTAATTGATTGGGGGATAATGGTTTCTGAATCCAGAGGAGTTATTATTATGCGACCAGACATAATATTATATCCAATTGCATTTATTTTTTTATGTGCTCTTTCTTTCAATCTAATCGCAGGAGCAGTTGAAAAAGGAGGAGAGATCCGTGCTTGAAATAAAAAATCTATCAGTTGAATCGAAAAAACATATAAACTTATTAAATGATATATGTTTTTCTTTGCAATACGGTGAGTCTATTGGCCTTACAGGGCAAAGCGGCGCTGGTAAGACCACATTAATTAAGGCTGTGATGGGGATATTGGGGAAAACCTGCCGAGTGAAAGAGGGAGATATACTATTAGATGGATTGGGACTAACTGCATTATCTTCTAGTCGGAAACGTGATTTATGTGGTACAACATTAGGATATATTCCTCAAAATCCCATGACTGCATTTGATAGGAGGATAAAGATTGGAAAGCAAATCATAGAAACTTTTCGGATGCGTTTAAGATTATCAAAGGAGGAAGCATATCATTTAGCCCTAGAAAAGCTTCAAATGGTGAATCTTGATGATACGAGCCGTGTTATGGAGAGTTATCCTCTGCAGCTTTCTGGTGGAATGTTGCAGAGAGTATCTATGGCAATATTGCTAGGATTAAAGCCTAAATATATTTTAGCAGATGAACCAACCTCTGCTCTTGACGAAGATAATAGAGATATGATTTTAGATCTATTGATGAATCAGATGAATGATTCAGGAATATTGATGATCTCCCATGATGTATTTGCCCTGGAGTCATTGTGTGAGATGATCCTAGTGATGGAAAGAGGCAGAATCATTGAAGGAGGTCCTATGGAGAAACTCCTGCTGTCACCTAAGCAAGAATGGACAAAGAAATTTTCCGCTGCCAATATAAAGCTAGATAGGAGGAAATGGGAATGGATGGAATACTAATCCAAGACTTATATAAATCATATAAGAATGAAAAAGAGTCTAGTTTTGCTGCCTTAAGTGATCTTAATATACATATAAAGAAAAGTGAGTATGTTGCACTTATAGGGGAAAGCGGTTCAGGCAAGAGTACCCTTGCTCGTCTGTTGATTGGTTTAGAAAAGCCTACTTCAGGTCGTATATTAATAGATGGTGAAGAAACTATTAATTGGAGCTATAAAGTATGGAGAGAAAACAGAAGAAAGATTCAGGCTGTATTTCAAGATACATCAGGTACCCTCAACCCTATGTTGTCAGTTTATCGAAATATAGAAGAAGCATTGGTTAATTTGACCAATTTAAGCAGTAAAGAGCGTAAAAATCGTATATATACTTTAATGGAGCTGATTAGTATGGACCGAAGGTTACTTAAAGTTCCAACAAGGCAATTATCAGGAGGGGAGCAAAGAAGATTATCTTTATTACGAGCTTTGTCTATTCAGCCTGATTATCTAATTCTTGACGAGGTTATAAGTGGTCTAGATTTGATTTCTGCTGATGAAGTCATGACTGTGCTGGAAAAATATCACCAAGAATTTAACTGTGCTTGTCTATTTGTCACCCATGATATGAATAGTGCTTATAGGGTTTCAGATAGAATTCTAGAGATTAAAGATGGAAAAATAATTCGTGAAGGGATAAAACATATTGAAGGGAGAATTAAAATATGAAGAGAAATAGATGGTTTAGATTATTGTCTATAGGAATATGTATAATTATTATGTGTGGAGTTTTAGCTGGCTGTACTTCTCAGCCAAATGTAAAAACTGTAAAAGAAGAGCAAGAGATACAGAAAAAGACACTAACTTTTGCTACTGGTGCGGAGTTGACAACTTTATACCCATTAAATATGGATCCACAGAATGATTGTGCTACTAAGTTAGTGTACGAAGGACTTGTGACCTATGATAAAGGTGAAATAAAACCACTTCTTGCAGAAAGCTGGGAATTCAATGAAGATGGTACTGAGCTTACTCTTCATCTGAAACAAGGAGTGAAATTCCATGACGGTGTAGATTTCAATGCTGAAGCAGTGAAAAAGAACTTAGAATATTTCCACTTAAATCCAAATCATCGTGCATTGAAGGCCGTTGCTAATTTAAAAAATGCAGAGGTTATAGATAACTATACTTTAACATTACATTATGATAATCCGTATTTTGCATACTTAAATGACCTTTGTTACCCAGAAGTTCTAGTCATGGTTTCTCCTAATGTCATTGAAGAAGGTAATTTTCAGAATATGAAAGAAGTTGTGGGTACAGGCCCCTATATATATAAGGAAAACAAGAGTGGTGAATATACTCGTTTCACAAGAAATGAAGATTATTGGGGAAAACAACCATATTATGATGGAGTCATGGCTAAATATATACATGAATCAGCTTCTAGACTTCAAGCACTACAAAATGGAGAAATTGATATGTTATATGGAAATGTATTAATTTCTTATGATGAATATCAGCAGGCAATTTCTATGAACCATATTAAGGGTAAAATATCAAATGTGAATTCTGAAACGAGAAATCTTGCCGTAAATGCAGGAAGTAAAAATCTTGCAGATATAAATGTTCGTGAGGCTATAGCTTATGCCATAGATAAGGAAACCATTTCAAAAGGATTGACTTATGGCTATGAAGAGGTAGCAGATAAACTATTTGATTCAGGTATACCTTATACTGATGTAGAACTTAATATAATAAGAAAATATGATAAAACTAAAGCTGAGGGACTTTTAGACAAGGCTGGTTGGAAACTTAATACTGCAACAGGTATACGTGAAAAGGATGGAATTCCATTAAAGCTTGTCTTTACCTATGATTCTGGTGAGGTGTTGAATAAATCCATCGCTACATTAATCAAAAGTCAGCTTGCAGAGGTTGGGATTCAGCTGGAAACTATAGGACAAGATATGTATACTTGGTGGAAAGAAGGAGTTTCGGGTAATTACGATTTGACTATCTGGTGTACAGAACAGCCGTATTCCGCACCTCATAATTTCTTTACCCCAATGTTGGATTCCTCACCTCATGTACCTGCAATAGCCTCTCTTTCTGATGGTGAGAAATTTATAGCGGGCATAAGGGAATTTTCTACTGTAGATGATAAAAATAGAGTTGGAGAAATTTTTGATTACCTTATTAAATATAGCAATGATGAAGTGCTAAATATTCCTCTTACCTATGTTAAGGATATGATTGTTTTCAATACTGATAGAATTGAAGACTATAATTTCACAGGTACTCCAAAGTTCTTTGATATTAGACAAGTGAATGCAAAATAAGTTTTCGTCTGATTGGAGCTAAATCAGCTTTACGGAGTAGAACAGAAAAGTAAGAATGATTATAATAGAGGATGGTTAGCTTAGGCTAACCAATTTCTATTTCAGAAAGGAGTATTAGCTATGAAGCAAGAAGTTAAGAAAAAGCAGGGGCTTTCCCGTCTGTTTGAAATAGCTGGTGAGAAGAAATTATTATTAATAATATCAGGTATTTTGGCAGCATTTAGTGCAGCATGTATGCTGGTGCCCTTTATATCTGTTTATCAGATTTTAGGAGAATTGCTGAGAAGTGGAGGAAATATCTCTCTCGTAGATGGTACCATGATGACAAGATGGGGATGGATTGCATTTGCCGGATTAATTGCAGGTCTTCTTCTTTTATATGCTGCAATTATTTGCTCTCATGTGGCAGCTTTCCGTATTTTATATGGGATGCGTATGGGACTTGCAAGACATATTGGAAAATTACCCCTTGGATATTTAAATAGTACTGCAACAGGTGCTATAAAAAAGAATTTAGAGCAGGATGTAGAACGAATTGAGCTATTTGTCGCTCACACGATTCCGGATCTTGTAAATGTGGCAGCCACAGTTGTCGTTATGTTTGCTATATTTTTTAGTCTAAATGGCTGGATGTCACTTACTTGTATAATTGCTTTTGCTATTAGTATAGCTATGCAGGCTTCAATGATGTTCGGTAAGAAGGCACAGAATACAATGAAGGCTTATTTTGATGCACAGGAGCGTATTCATTCTTCAGCAATACAATATGTACGAGGAATACCAGTGGTTAAAATATTCGGACAAACTGTTTTCTCTTTCAAGAAATTTCATAATGACCTAATTGCTTATAGAGATTGGGCAGTTGCTTATTGTGATAAATTTGAAAATGGTATGGCGGTTTTTACTGTAGTGCTTAATTCCTTTTTAACTTTTATTTTACCTGTTGGTTTGTTGATTATGAGTGGTGATCCAAATAATATTTCCTTTGCCCTTGTATATCTGTTCTTTATTATAATGGCTCCTGGTGTATCATCTCCCTTATATAAATTGACTATGCTTGCATCAGGTACAAGGGAGATTTTTGAAGGTGTTTCACGTATTGATGCTATATATGCTGAAGAACCAGTTAGAGAGACTTCGGAGCCAAAGCATCCTTTCGGTTACAATATTTCCTTTGAGAATGTATCTTTTGCATATGAGAATAAGGCGGAGGCTACAAGAGTCGAAGCTTTGGCAGATATTAATTTTACTGCTAGAGCTGGAGAAATTACTGCATTAGTAGGACCATCAGGCTCGGGAAAGTCTACTGTTGCAAATTTGATTCCTCGTTTTTGGGATATTAAAACTGGTGAAATAAAAATCGGGGGAGTAAATATAAAAGATATACCTACAGAAGAACTTATGAATACAGTATCTTTTGTATTCCAAGATACATTCCTTTTTTATGATACTTTGTTTGAAAATATTAAGGTAGGTAGACCAAATGCTACAGATGAGGAAGTATATGCAGCAGCAAGAGCGGCACAATGTCACGAGTTCATTGAGAATCTGCCAGATGGTTATAACACACTTATAGGTGAAGGTGGGGTATTCCTTTCGGGAGGAGAAGAACAGCGGGTTTCTGTTGCTCGTGCTATTCTCAAAAATTCACCTATTCTTGTTCTTGACGAAGCAACAGCCTTTGCTGATCCTGAAAATGAATATAAGATGCAGATTGCATTAAAAGAACTTATTAAAGATAAGACTGTTATAGTTATTGCTCATAGGTTGTCTTCTATAAAGACTGCTAACCAAATCATTGTATTAAGGGATGGTATGATTGAACAAATTGACACTCACGATAATTTAGTAGCTGAAGAAGGTCTGTATCAGAGAATGTGGGAAGCTTATACTAGTGCTTATGATTGGACATTGAAGGTAGGAGGTGCAAAGGCATGAAAATTTTTCAAAATATTACCGTAGGACAACCAAAAAAACTTATAAAGCCCATAGGATTTACCATCTTGGCTAATTTAGTCAATGTAGTTCCCTTTATGTTTTCTATTGAAGTGATAAAGATTATATTTAACGCTTTTGATGGTTCTGGTACAGGACTTGATATGGCTAGACTTTGGAAGATTATTGGTATATTATTTGCTTACATGATAGTGATGTTCATTGCTGAAAAGCCTGCATATCGTCATAGCTATCGTGATGCTTATGTACTTTCTGCAGAAGGTAGGGCTAATCTTGCAGAACATCTTCGTAAACTTCCATTAGGTTATATTACAAGTCGTGATCCGGGAGATTTAGCTAATATGATGATGGGTGATTTTACCTTGATTGAAACAGGAGTATCTCATATTGTTCCCCAATTATTTGGTGCGTTAGTTATGCCTTTTATTGCTTTTATTTCTCTCTTATGGATTGACTGGCGTATGTCCGTTGCCATGTTTATAGCTCTGCCTATTACAATACTTTTACTATGGGGTTGTTCAAAACGTCAAAAACGTATGGCAGATAGACAAATGAAGTCAAAGCTAGATGCAGGTAATCGCTTGCAGGAGTATTTGCTAGGTATCCGTGTTATGAAGGCTTATAATCTTGTAGGTGAAAAATTTGCTCGACTTGAGAATTCTTTTAGAAAATTAATGAAAGAATGTATTCGATTTGAAGCTTTATCAGGACCTATTATTCTTACTTCTATTACCCTTATTCGTGCAGGTCTAACTTTAATGATTTTAACGGGTACCTATTTATTAATAGGAGGGTCTTTAGACGTATTAACCTTTGTAATGTTCTTAGTTATAGGTTCTAGGGTATATGATCCTCTTACATCTGCATTGATGAAATATGCGGAGCTTCGTTATGATGAAAGGGCAGGAGAGCGTATCTTAAATTTAATGAAGGAGCAGGAAATGGGTGGAGATAAAGCACCTAATGGTAGTACTGATATCGTGTTTGAAAATGTTTCCTTTGGTTATGGAGACAAAGATGTTTTGCATAATGTTTCCTTAAAGATGAAACAAGGAACATTGACAGCTCTTGTAGGACCATCAGGAAGTGGTAAAAGTACAATATTGAAACTTTGTGCCAGATTTTATGATCCTAGCCAAGGTAGAGTTATGTTTGGAGGCATTGATGAATCAACCCTTGACCCCGAAAAGTTAATGAAAAAAATTTCAATGGTCTTTCAAGATGTCTATCTGTTTCAAGATACAATAGGCAATAATATTCGTTTTGGAAAAGAGAATGCTACAGATGAAGAAATGATAGAGGCAGCTAAAAAAGCTTGCTGCTATGACTTTATTATGAAGCTTCCAAAGGGATTTGATACTATGGTTGGAGAAGGAGGCTGCACTCTTTCAGGTGGTGAAAAGCAACGTATTTCTATTGCCCGTGCTATGCTAAAGGATGCTCCTGTTGTTTTACTTGATGAAGCAACAGCTTCCCTCGATCCAGAAAATGAGGTTGAAGTACAAAGAGCAATCAACGAACTGATAGCAGGAAGAACAGTCATAGTAATTGCCCATCGTCTTAAAACCATTAAGGATGCAGATAATATCATTGTTATGGAAGCAGGGAAAATTGCAGAGGAAGGAACACATGATGAACTTATGGACAGGAATGGTCTTTATAAAAAACTATGGACAATACAGGCAGAATCAAGTGGTTGGGAGTTATAACATATTAAAGATTTTCTATCTAAAAGAGATTTAGATTTTACCATAAGAATAGTAGTCCAATATACTTACCCCTCTAGAGAATAAATAACTCTAGAGGGGTATATTTTTATGTATGATTATAATCATCACTTGACAAAAGGATATAGACCATAATGCAGGAGTTTAACTAAAATTAGATTTTCCATAATATGTTCGATAACTTATATTATTTTGTTTTATCTATAAATTTTTCTATTGCTTTATTAACCTCACCATCATTTCCATCAATGGTATGTCCACCTGTTTCAAAAATAGCAGTTTCAGCTTCGATGCGAGCGAGTAATTTTTCTATATTTTCATATTTTGCCATTGGGTCATCCTTAGCATGTATAACCAAGACAGGGGATTTGAGCTTTTCAATTGGATATTCATCATAATGAAGTGTCATATCAATATTTGTAATATTTGTATCCATGATGATACCTTGTCTGCGAGGACTCACGGGGAGCATAGTTTCAAATAACGTACTGCTATTTACTTTAGAACCCATCATAGAGTCAAATATAAAACCAAAGTATTTCATAGAAAACCACATAGGAAAATCATTGACTAAAAATTCTGGTGGTCCCATCATTCCTAACTCTTTAATTTCCTTCGTGCTTCTTTGTTTATCCGGCACACCGGATGACAAAAGAATTAATCCCTTTACTCTTTCAGGATAATTCAGAGCAAACCGAAGTCCAGCGGCACCACCAGCGGATGTTGCAAGAATATAAGCTTGTTCAATACCCAATTCATCAAGCAATTTATTAAATACTTTCGCTTGATTTTCAGGTGTTGGATTTCTAGGCAATTCTGAACCAGGATAACCAAATCTGGAAATGGATATTTTTCTATAATTTATTCCGGTTACTTGGTTTAAACTAACAAAGCCTTGGTCGTATCCTCCAAAAATGCCATGTGATATGAGAACAGCTTCACCTGTACCCTCATCAACATAAGTCATCATACCAAATTCAGTTTCAATTGTTTTTATATTGTAATCTTCCAAACGTTTATAAGCAGTTTTTATATCGCTACGATACTGGATAATAATAGAAAAAGCCATAATTATAATAAGAAAAATACATATTTGCACTTTCTTATACCTCCAAATGGAAAAAAATTTAGTCATCAATTTTCTTCTCCTTTTTTATATATCTTTCTGAAAAAGAATAAACTAATTGGTTGATTAAATACTGTAGACTTTCAGGTTTATAGTCACTGTTATCAAATTTATAGAGTAATAGGAAAAGTGGTGAATAAAAATTCAAGGCCATTATATAAGGGTCACTATCAATAAAATGTCCTCTTTGAATCAATTCTCGAAACAGATTAGTTTCTAGTTCTAATACATCATCTATAAATATCTTCTGAAACAGCTTCTCGGCTTCTGTATTATGGTATCGTTCAATAGTCAGCATTTTCCTAAATTTTGAAACTACTTCATCATTTAGATAAAATGACAGCAAAGCATAACACATCTTTCCTAGAACATTGAGATCAATATTTTCATATTTATCTACCATTTCGGAATCAGCAGGAATGGTCAGCCTGTTTCTTGCTTCATTCATTCTGTTTGATACTTCACATAAGATTGTATCAAAAATTTCCTGTTTGCTTTTATAGTGTTTATAAAGTGATGGAGCTTTAATATTGACCGAATCTGCAATTTGTGCAACAGAAACACCTTCATAGCCATGAATGGCAAATAAATTTAATGCATTTTCAAAGATTACTTGTTTTGTGTTTTTCTCTTCCATCGTTACACCTCTTAATGATATCAGATATTGAATAAATATATTTTTAGGCTAATAATTATTAGCCTAATTATAGCTAATAATTATTAGCCTGTCAATAGAGTAATTTAAAAATCTATTCATTGTAGTCTGTTCCGCTCGCAGTCTCTAGTAGAAAATTATTCTTGACAGAATAGGTTTGTCGGAATAAACTATAGGCATAAAGGTTTGTTGCATCAAACTAAAAGGAGGAATAAAAATGGAAAAATTTAAACTTTTTGATGCAGAATATAAATTTATGGATATCATCTGGGAGCTTGAGCCAATAAACTCCACTGAGCTTTCAAAAATATGCCTTTCCAGATTAGGATGGAAGAAGCCAACCACATATAATATGATACGAAAGCTATCAGAGAGAGGGATATTACAAAATGAAAATGCTATTGTTATATCATTAATTAGACGGGAACAGGTGCAAAAATATGAGACTGAAGCCCTTTTAGAAAAATCTTTTGATGGCTCACTCCCAGCTTTTATTGCAACATTCTTGAAGGATAGAAAATTATCAGAAGAAGAAGCACAGAAAATCAGGAAAATGATAGAGGAGGCAACAAAATGATAGATCGTTTTATTGCTATAATAAATATGAGTCTAACTGCAAGTTATGTTGCCTTAGGAGTTATGATAGTACGATTATTGCTAAAAAAGGTGCCAAAGATATTTTCATATATACTTTGGAGTATAGTATTATTTAGATTGATCTGTCCTTTCTCCTTTGAAAGTAGTTTAAGTCTAATGTATTCTAGTGATATTTCAAAGGAGGTAATTTATACTCAAGTCCCTAACGTAAGCAATAAAGTCGAGACAATTGACAATATGATAAATGCTGTAAATGAAAAACCAATTAAAGTTCCTCACTCTGGAACAAGTGTTAATCCTATGGAATTAGCTTTAAGGATAGGCTCTAGGCTATGGGTTTTAGGTATGATAATTTTACTTTCCTACGGACTGTTTTCTTATTTTAAATTAAAACATAGACTAGCTACTGCTATATTGATCCAAGATAATATTTATGAAACAGATTTAATTAGTACACCTTTTGTACTTGGATTTATTCGACCCCAAATTTATATACCTGTTGGGTTAGATATGAATGATTTTGATTATATACTTAAACATGAGCAGATGCATATTAGAAGACGAGATTACCTTATTAAACCTATTGCATTTATAGCACTGGCAATACACTGGTTTAACCCCATAATTTGGATATCTTTTGTTTTAATGGTGAAGGATATGGAAATGTCCTGTGATGAAAGTGTAATGAAACAATCAAGGGAAGATATTAGAGGAAGTTATTCTAACTCTTTACTTTCCATATCAATAAAACAAAATGGCTTGATTTCGCCTATTAGCTTTGGTGGAGGAAATACTAAGGGACGAATAAAGAATATATTAAATTATAAGCGGCCTAGGTTTTGGATTGTGTTTATCGGTATATTTGTTGTCATTACAACGGGAATTATATTGCTGTCTAATCCTAAAACCCTATCCCCTAAAAAAATAGATTTCTCCGTTTATGAAATATATAAAAACAGAACTGAATATGTAGGGGACAATGTAAAGGTAGTTAATATAGTAGATAGACTTCCTATATCACAGGCGTTAACTAGATCAAAGGTAGAGCTTTTTACTAAGGAAGAACCCTATGTAATAGAAATAACTTATGATACTTCAAGGACCGTAAGGGAGTATTTTTCCGGAACGGTTAATCAGAATGTTTTTGACCAAAATGCTATTTTAATATTTGCATTAGTTGGTAATGTTGAATATGTAAACTTTGTTTTAGATGATGGAGAAAATAATGAATTAATTCAGCGAACTAGAGATTGGGCAAATTATAATATGAACGAGGATATATGGAAAGATTCTTCTACTATGGAGCAATTTGATTTATTATCTCAGAAAGTTATGGATAATTTAGCAAAAGATGATATTTCTTATGAGCTGGATATTTTGGCTTTAATTAACAATGGAAAGAGAACAAAAAGGCTAAGTGTAAATGATGCCCCATATGTAGAAAATTACAAAAGGATAGAAGTAATAGGAGAGATTTATTATATATATGAGGATGGAAATAAATATTATGTAGAGAAGCCCTATGAATTTATCAATGAATTGACAGGAGAAGACTATAACGATATAAATAATACGAATGAACGGATATCCGGTAAAATAGAAGAGTCAGATAATAAGGTTTCTCAGGAAATAGTAGATATGATAGAGGAAAATTTAAGTATTATAATGTCATCACCTAAAGATGCATCTAATCCATGGATTTATATTGATATGCATCAGAATGAATACGAAGAAATTATAAAAAATGGTGAGGAAGAAGCTCTTCAATATATGATTTCTCAGTTTGAGGCAGGTAATATAGATGGTTTAAGAGGACAAATCATGATGATTCTATGCAAAGAATTACTAGGAGATAGAAACAATGTAATAGATGAAGCCTTATCTCCAGAGGAATGGTTTTCACAGCTTAATATAAAATAAAATACTATTTTTATCGATTGTATTTATAATGAAAGGACTCTACTTGGTAAATTAAATATTTGCTAATTCTATAAAAGTAAAAGAGAGATAGAGAGATTAAGAACCTGATTCATAAGGAGAATAAAAAGCTTGACTAGTGTTAGTTTTAATATGATAAGAATAATTTCACATAGAAGAGTTGTCCTACTGTATGAGTGCATAATGACAATATTGTCGAATGTTGCAAAACGATGTCGAAAAATATATTATTGACGAGTCAAATAGACTAAATATACAATGATAGTAAAGTTATATTTAAATAAAAGATTTAAACCATAGATGCTACGGAGATTTATAGTAGTATCTATGGAAAAATCAGAATGGATTTATCGATTTATTTACAGACTTTGTTCTTGTGATAATTCCATTGAAAGGAGATAAAAAAATGATTTCAGTAATAGGATTAGGATATGTTGGACTTCCCACAGCAGTTTTGTTAGCCAATGCAGGAAACAAGGTAAGAGGTATTGATATCAATGAACAATACTTATCAAAAATTGCTAATTGTGAAATAGAGACGGAAGATATTGAATTAAATAATATGTTAAGTAAGGTTCTGAATAATGAAAATCTGACATTGGAGAATAAAATAAGTGAGTCGGATGTATTCATTATAGCAGTACCTACTTTAGTAGTGGACAATGAAATTTGTTTAGATCATATAAAAGCAGTTTGCGCAGAGCTGGTAAAGGTATTAAAAAAAGGAGATTTGGTAATTGTTGAATCTACAATTGCACCAGGAACAACAGAAACCGCTATTAAATCTATGTTAGAAACTAACGGTCTAAGTGGTATTGATGACTTTTATCTTGCACATATGCCAGAAAGAGTAAAGCCTGGAAACACATTAAATGAATTGGTCTACAATGATAGAGTAGTAGGAGGAGTTACTCCGAAGGCTGCAGAACTTGCGAAGAAAGTATATGAGTCTTTTGTCAAAAGTGAAATAAAAGAAACTGATGCTTTGACAGCAGAAATGGTCAAGGTAGTGGAAAATACTTTTCGAGATATTAATATAGCATTTGCCAATGAGGTCCTAACAATTTGTGAAGAAGCCAAAGCTGATCCATGGAAAGTCATTGAGTTGGCAAATATGCATCCAAGGGTTAATATTCATAGACCAGGACCTGGTGTTGGAGGATATTGTATTCCAGTTGTTCCATGGTTTTTAGCACAATTGGCTCCCAATGAAGCTAAAATTATCAAGGAATCTAGAGCAAGAAATGATTATATGCCAATTAAAGTAGCCAACGACATAAAAAAGATAATGGACAAGAATAATCTAAGTAAGGTTTTATTATTAGGGACAACCTATGCAGGTAATGTGAAGGAAACAAGATTTAGTCCTACATTAGATATTATAAAAGAATTGGAATCATTAAATATCAATTATTCAGCTTATGATCCTATTTCAAGAGATAAATTAGAAAATCAAGAAAATGATTTTACGAAAGCAATATCAGGTGCTGAATTAGTAGTTTTCTTAGTAGGACATGATATATTTAAAGAAATCACTGCTGAAGAATTAAAAAAATATGGAGTATTGGAAATCTTTGATTGTACAGGGCAAATATACTTACAGCATTTGGATCAGAAAGAAATAAAAGTTCATGTATTGGGGAAATTGGATATATAAATATAATGAAATAGTGAAATTAATAGGATAAATAGAAATATTAAGGGAAGTAGTTTTAGTATAATGAATATAAGACACAAGAGAGCAATTATGCTCCACTTGTGTCTTATATATTTTCTCAAGCCTTAAAAGTCAATTCATTAAACAACTCTATATCCTTATTTGGCAATCCCATAAATATTATCTTAATCAAATTATGTACATTTTATTTTACCTTAATGAGTACCTTCTACTACCTCTATATCCATAGATTCAAAGATTTCTTTAATTTCATCTTTTCTATCAGCCTTGCATTTAACAGCACAAGCCCCTAGATGTACTCTATCTACTCCAGAATCTTTCAGTCTCTCTGCAATAGTAATTATATTTTCTTTAGAATCCATAGAACATATATTGCATGAGAATAGAGATATAAGTTCAGTTTCTATATTCTTGTATTGAGAAAAATGTTTTTCCTTGTTATTGTATGTTCGAAAACATCCCATAGTAGAACACTTACCATTTATTTTTTCACATATTCCAATTGCGATTTTCATATTTACTCTCCTAACTGTTTTATCTAATAATTTGTTCCTGTCATATTACTATAAAGAATATATAATGTCAATGAAGAAAAAAGTAATAGGGGATATTTATTAGCAAAATAATAACAAATACATTTGCTTATACTTGTTTAATAATTATTTATATAGTATAATTGGTGATGAAAATTGAATATGGAATAAATAGGTTTATAGAATTAGAATTCTATAAGTAATAGGGAAGCAAAGTGAAAATCTTGCACGGTCCCGCCGCTGTAAAAGAAGAGTCTTTTCTAAATGTCACTGGGAAACTGGGAAGACAGAAAAGATGATGAGGCTTAAGTCAGAATACCTTCCTATTTATTAGCAAAAGTAACTCTACGGTGGATGGAGAAAGCTAGTATATTATGTTAAATTGTTTTATTTCGCTATCCTTCTGATTATTTTCAGGAGGTTTTTTGATAGAACTTACTTTAAGATTTATCACATACAGGATTTTTATTTAACAGGCTTAGAAACTTCAACAATCGTAGGGAGCTACGAGGGTTGAAGTTTTTTATTTATGAAAAAGGAAAGGATGAAAAGTATGAAGGATTATAAAAAGGTATTGTGGATAATGACTTTAGCTATAATGATATCCAGTGTTTCAGGCTGTACTAAGACTACTGGTGTCGGAGGATTAAGCAATACGAAAAATGTAGAGAAGGTAGAGGATAGTGAGCTATCAATAACTGTAGAAGGAGATACGTATCCTTTAAAAGTAAAAGACTTTCTTAAAAAAGAAACTATTTTAGAAAATAAACCAGAAAAGGTAGCTGTTTTATCTGGTACCCCTTTAAATATCTGGTATGATTTAGGTGGAAAATCTGTATGTACATCTGATGTATCAGATAATGTAAAACTTATACCTGAATACGAAGAAGAAATACGAAGCCTTCCAACAATAGGACCAGTATATTCTATAGATATGGAATCTGTAATACCTCATAAACCAGATTTGATTATAGCCCAAGTTGGAACTCAGTCAACACAAGCAAAGAAATTGAGAGAAATGGGTTTCAATGTAATTACTACTCATATAAGAGGATATGATGATGTGGTATCAACTTATAAAGCTTTTGGAAAAATACTTGAAAGGGAAGAGTTAGCTGAAACAAAGATAAAAGAGCTGGAAAAGCATAAAGAGGAAATCATATCTAAATTACCGGAGGAGAATAAATCTGTAGTCATATTATACATAACATCTAAAACCCTTGCTGTTAAGCTTGATAACAGTATAGCTGGGGATATATCTAAAATACTGAGACTTAAAAATATTGCTTCTGATTTACCACCTGATACTATAGGATCAGAAACTACTCCATTAGATATAGAGTATATAGTAGACAAGAATCCAGATTATATTTTGGTTACAAGTATGATTTCCAGCAATGAGGAGGCTGTAAAAGCTATAGAAGAAGAATTTGCAACAAATCCAGTATGGAATGGAGTAAAAGCTATTCAAGAGGGTCGTGTTATTCATCTTCCACAAGAATATTTTTTATATAATGCAGGACCTTATTATCATCAAGCTATAGAATATATGGCTAGAAGTATATATCCAGAAGTATATGGAGAGGTGAATAAACAGGATGAAAAATGATATTTCCCTTAAAGACAATACAGGTTATAAAGTAGCTATTATTGCTATTCTAGTAATACTTTTTTTTGTAGCTTTTATATTGGGAAATACTAAAGGGACTCTTGAGGTAGGGGCAAGGCGTATAGTTGAGGTTATTATGACGGACGATGGAAGTTCAGAAAGAATGGTAATTTGGAATATCAGATTACCAAGGATGATACTAGCAGCTTTAGTTGGTGCAAATCTTGCTCTGTCAGGTGCTATTTTGCAAGGAGTAATGAAAAATCCCTTAGCCGATCCAAGTATTATTGGTATAAGCAGTGGTGCAGGGCTCTTTGGAATTGCTGTATTAGTTATTTTACCCCAGCATATAGGACTAGTACCAATTGCTGCTTTTGTAGGAGCCATGGCTGCGGCATTTATAATATATATTTTATCTTGGAAAGGTGGAATACAGACAACAAGGATAATATTAGCAGGAGTAGCTGTATCTGCTTTGTTTGGAGCTGGTATTTCGGGCATATTGGTCTTTTATAGTGATCGTGTCCATGGGGCTCTTACTTTCATGAATGGCAGCCTTTCTTCAAGAAGCTGGCCAGAGGTACAGACAATCTTACCTTATACCATAATAGGAGTCATTTTAGTAAATATATTTGCAGAAAAACTTAATATTTTAATACTAGGCGATGATGTTGCAAGGGGGCTTGGGTTAAATGTAGAAGCTACGAGACTTGGATTTACAGCTTTGGCAGCTTTTCTCGCAGCAAGTGCGGTAAGCGTGGTAGGGCTTTTAGGCTTTGTAGGTCTTATAGTTCCTCACAGCATAAGGCTAATAATGGGAAACGATTATAACTATATGTTTCCTGCGACAGCTTTATTGGGTTCTGTGCTTTTAATGTTTAGTGATACCTTTGCAAGAACCTTTCTAAGTCCTACAGAGATACCAGTAGGTATTGTGATGGCAGTATTAGGAGCACCATTCTTTTTATTCTTGCTGAGAAGGGAGTAAATAGATGAATGAGAATATTATATTAGCGATTGAAGATTTAAGCATAAGCTATAAAAATAAAGATGTTTTAAAAGGAATAGATTTAAGGATAGAAAAAGGGAAGGTTTATTCTATTATTGGACCAAATGGATGTGGAAAAACTACCTTGATTCGTACTATGAGCAGAAGTATAAAGCCTAGACAGGGGAAGGTTCTTTTACATGGGAACAATATATTCGAGATGAAAAATAAAAATGTAGCTAAGAAGATGGCTATATTGAATCAAAACAATAATACCATAAGCGATATAACAGTAAGAAAATTAGTACAATATGGTCGGTATGCCCATAAAGATTGGTGGAAAGGCATAGATGATGAGGATGATAAAATAGTTGAATGGGCTATGGAAAAAACAGGAGTAACAGATCTTCAAAATAGAAGAATAGACACCCTTTCAGGTGGGGAAAAACAAAGAGTTTGGATAGCAATGTCCATTGCACAAAAGCCAGAAATCTTACTACTAGATGAACCTACAACTTATCTTGATATATGTCATCAATTAGAAATAATGGATCTCGTATCTAGACTAAACAAAGAAGAGGGAATAACCATAGTTATGGTATTACATGATATAAATCATGCAGCTAGATATTCAGATAAACTTATTGTAATCAACAATCAAAAAATATACAGTCAAGGTGATCCTTGGACCATATTAGAATCTGAAGTGCTTGAAGAAGTTTTTAAAGTTAAAGCTGAAATCACGATGGATACGGATACAATGAAGCCAATATTTTATGCGAAGAAAGTTGTTTAGAATATATTAGGAGGTTATTGAGGTGAAAATTACATTTATAACTGTGTCAACTCCGGGAATTAAAAACTTAATTGAGGCAGGAAAGGAGATAAACAAAAATTATCCTGAAATCTTGGATTTAAGTATCTATTATGGAAAAGAAGAATTAGATGATAAAAGAGCAAAACAAATGATAGAAGATATTAAAAATAGTCATCTAGTATTTGTAGACTTAATGGGAAGCCCTTCATCAGTAGTTAAAAATGTATATATTGGACTTGAAGAATGTAATGGAAATATAATCCCTTATGGAAGCTCAGCAAGGGAATATATGCGTCTTGGCAGTTTCACCATGGATAGTATGAAGAGTCAGAATAAAAAGATGGATATGGCTGCAATTGAAAAGATGAGAAATACAGCAGAAATGCTTGGGAAGATAATGCCAGGCAAGATGAGAGATATGAGAAATTATTCCAATATAATGAAATATTTTAAGGTGGCAGACAAATCCAATATTCTGAATATGCTTTATCTTATGATGAGAGACTATGGAAATATAAAAGACTTGCCGAAACCACTTGAACCAAGAGAAGTAGAAGAAGCTGGCATATGTAATCCAGAAAACATGAGATTCTATAAAAACTATGAAGATTATGAAAAAGATTTTCCCTTTGATGATAAGAAGCCTATAGTAGCTATGCTCTTTTATGGGCACACATATCCTACAGATACATCTTCTTGTATTGGACAAATTAAGAGTAGGATTGAAGAGTTTGCAAATGTTTTGCCCGTTGCAGTTTCAGGGGCATTTGCAAAAAATGAAGAAAAACTTAGAGAGATAATATTAAAATCTACTAAAAGGTCTGTTGATCTTATGTTAAATTTCATGTCATTTAGACTTGGAGCAGGACCAATGGGAGGAGATTCACAGGCAGGTATAGATCTATTGAAGGAAGTGGATGCTCCATACTTTCATCCTTATTTTATGTCAAGGAGAACTGTGAAGGAATGGGAAGATTCTATACAGGGCTGTAGTACATCAGAGGTACTGATTTCTGTTATGTTGCCTGAATTAGATGGATGCATTGAAACATATCCTGTTGGAGCTATGGCAGAGCCAAAATATGATATGGAATTTGATATTATGACTGATGAACTTGTAATCATAGATGAAAGAGTAGATAAGCTGATTTCAAGAATTAAATCCTATATTCTTCTTAGAAAGAAGGAGAACAAGGATAAAAAAATAGCTATCATATGTTATAACTATCCTCCGGGAGAAAGCAATCTATTTGGAGGAGCGTTTTTAGATACTTTTACTTCCGTTGAAAATATATTAAAAAATCTCAAAGCCAGTGGATATAACTTAAATCCTCTTATAAAAGAAGAACTTATGGATATATTTACTGCCGGAGGTGTAGTAAACTCAGGAAAATATAGTGATGATTGGGAAAACGTAATAAAGTATAAGGACAAAGAATATAAGGAAGAGTTAAAGGAAAATCCTGATTATGAAGAAATAATAAAAGAATGGGGACCAGTACCGGGAACTATAATGAGCAGTGATAATAATGAATTCTTGATTCCGGGAATAGTTGAAGGGAATATATTTTTAGGATTACAGCCAACTCGAGGCATACATGAAGAGATTGAGAGGGCGTATCATGATAAAACCTTGCCTCCTCATCATCAATACTTAGCATTCTATAAATGGATCAAGGATGAATTTAAAGCAGATGCAATTATCCATGTGGGAACTCATGGAACCTTGGAATTTTTAAAGGGCAAGGAATGCGGCATGAGTGGCAATTGTTATCCCGATAGACTTTTAGCAGATATTCCCCATACGTACTTATACTACTCAGGCAATCCATCTGAATCAACTATTGCTAAAAGGAGGTCCCATGCAAATTTAATAGGATACCAGCCCCCTGTATTCATTCAAGGAGAGCTTTATGGAGATTATTCAAAGTTAATGTCAATGATAGATAATTATCGTCAATCTTTGTTATTGGCTCCTCAAACCAGTAAAGATATATTATCAGACATATTGGAGTTAGGAGAAAAACTCAATATGCCAAAGGATATTGATGAGATGGAATCTGAATTATATAGGATGAAAAAAAGTCTAATACCAAAGGGACTTCATGTATTCGGTAAGGGATATAATCATAGAGAAGCAAAGGAATATGCAAAGGGACTGTTAAGATACAATAGAAATGGGATTTTTAGTATAAGAGCATTAATTGCAAAGGCTAAAGGATATGACCTAGATTTTCTTTTAGATAATGATCAATATGAGGTTATAAAAGGACTTGATGAAGAAGCAGATAAGATTATTGATTATTATTTTGAGAATGGAGAACTAAAGAACCCTGAGTATGTAGATAAAGTGAATAAAGATGAACTTGTAAAGTCTTTAGAATATGGACAAGGAATCATTAAATCGTCCCAAGAAAACCATGAAATAGAGGGACTACTACGAGTATTAGAGGGAAGATATAATTCTGCAAAACTGGCGGGAGATATCTATAGACATCCAGAAATATTACCTACAGGATATAATTTGTATCAATTTGATCCAAGACTTATTCCTACTAAAACTGCTTATATGAGGGGAGAAAAAATCTGCTTGAACACTCTTGAGGCTTATAAAAAGGAAGAAGATTCTTATCCTCTATCTACTGCTGTGGTTCTGTGGGGGTTGGAGACATCGAGAACTCAAGGAGAGACATTTTCTCAGATTTTATCTTACTTAGGTGTTAAGATTGCACAAAATGGAAGTGAATGGGATCCAAAATACGATATTATCCCAGTTAAAGAATTAGGAAGACCTAGAATAGATGTAACAATAAATATATGTGGATTCTTCAGAGATATGTTTCCAAACCTAATAACAAGTCTTAATGAAATCTTTGAAAGACTTTGGAATCTAGATGAGGATGATAAAGAGAATTATTTTAAGAGAAATTCAAAAAGATTATATAAAAAACTTATTGATGAAGGATACGACGAAAAAGAGGCAGAGCAATTAGCTATCTCTAGGATATTTGGACCTAAAGAGGGCAGTTATGGTACAGGAATAACCGGAATAATTGAAACTAAAAATTGGGAAGAGGAAGAACAGCTAGGCAAGGTATATATAGATAATCTCCAGCATGTATATAATGGAAAAGTCCGCGGAAAAAAAGTAGAGGGACTCTATGAGGAAAATTTAAAAGCTGTAGAAATTATATCTCAGATAAGAAGCAATCATGAGTATGAAATTACAGATTTAGACCATTATTATGAGTACTTCGGCGGATTATCCAAGTCTGTGGAGATGGTAAAAGGTAAAAAGGCAAAAATGTATATAACAGATACAACTGGAGATAGGATTCTTAGTGAAAGTATAGAAAAGTCTATAGCAAGAGGTATAAGAACAAGAGTATTGAATCCTAAATGGATTGATGGAATGTTAGAGCATAAATATCACGGAGTTCAAAAAATTGCAGATAGATTTGAAAATATCATGGGTCTTGCAGCCACCACAAATAGTGTAGAAGAATGGATATATGATGATGTGTATAACTCCTATGTAGAGGATGAAGAACTTAGACAAAGGCTTGTTGAAAATAATCCTTATGCATACATGGATATATTGGAGCAGATGACTGAGTATTATAACAGGGGCTATTGGGATGCTGATAAAGAAAAGATAGATAAGATTAAAGAGTTATATTTGGAACTTGAAGGCAATATAGAAGAAAACTTATAAGGAGGTGTGAAAATATGGAAAGTCATAGATTAATATATCCTTTTACCGCCATAGTAGGTCAGGAAGATATGAAAAAAGCATTAATATTAAATATCATAAACCCTCGCCTAAATGGGGTTCTAATAAGAGGAGAAAAGGGTACAGCAAAGTCTACTGCAGTAAGAGCCTTGGTAGATATCCTTCCTATTAGAGAGCAAATAGCAGACTGTATTTTTTCCTGTGACCCCAGAGATAATAGAAATTGGTGTGAAACATGTAAAGATACTTATAAGAAAGAAAACGGAAAAATAAAAAACGAAAGGATGCGTGTAATTAACTTACCTGTTGGTGCAACTGAGGATAGGGTAGTTGGAACATTAGATATAGAGCATGCAATAAAAGAAGGAGAAAAGAAGTTTGAATCTGGAATTTTAGCAGAGGCTAATAGGAATATTTTATATGTAGATGAAGTAAATCTCCTAGATGACCATGTGGTGGATGTACTTTTAGATGCTGCTGCTATGGGAGTTAATTCAATTGAGAGAGAAGGAATATCTTATACTCACCCATCAAGGTTTGTGTTAATAGGAACTATGAATCCAGAGGAAGGGGATTTGCGTCCTCAGTTAATAGATAGATTTGGGCTAGTTGTAGATGTATATGGTGAAAGAGATACGAACTCGAGAGTTGAAGTGATTAAACGAAGACTTAGCTTTGAAAATAATCCTGAAAAGTTCGTAAAAGAATATGAAGAAGAGCAGAAAAAATTAGCAGAACAGATAGAAAATGCTAAAGAGCTACTGGATAAAGTAGTATATTCAGAGGAATATTTAAGGCTAGCGGCAGAAATAGCCATAAAAATAAGTGTAGATGGACATAGGGCAGATATAACGCTTATAAAAACAGCCGTAACCCATGCTGCTTATAGAGGACAAATAAAGGTAGATAAAGAGGACCTTTTTGTAGCAGCAAAACTGTCCCTTCCACATAGAATGAGAAGACAACCCTTTGAAGAAGGGGTTATTGATTTTGAACAGATCAATAATCTTATCGAAAAAGCAATATTGTAAATATAGAAAGGTTTGTGATTTAACTATGTTTGATAATTGTTTCCCTTTTTCAGCTGTACTGGGACAGGAAAGGATAAAAATGGCTTTAATACTAAATCTGATTAATCCCTATATAGGAGGAGTTCTTATAAGTGGTGAAAAGGGAACTGCTAAATCTACATTGATAAGAGGGCTCTCAGCTGTAGTTGATTATGTTGAGGTAGTGGAATTGCCGTTAAATGTTACTGAAGATAGACTTGTAGGAAGTATTGATATAAAAAAAGCCATAAGAGACGGGGAAAAGAAATTTGAAGAAGGAATCTTATATAAGGCTCATAAACAAATTCTATATGTGGATGAAATAAATTTATTAAGTGAACATATTGTAAACATACTTTTAGAGGTACTATCAACTGGTACTAATATAGTAGAAAGGGAGGGTATATCCTATAGCCACCCATCAGATTTCATATTAGTAGGCTCTATGAATCCAGAAGAGGGTATTTTAAGACCTCAATTATTGGACAAGTTTGGTTTATATGTGGAAGCTAAAGGAGAGACAGATATAGATAACAGAATAGAAATCATTAAAAGGTTTCTTGATTATGAAAGAAATCCATCGGAATTTTATTTGAAATGGGAGAAAGAAAATAGAGCAGTACAAAGCTTAATATATAGAGGAAGAACAATAATTAAAGATATTAAAGTAAAAGATGAAGACTACAACTTTGCTGTAGATTTATCTAGACAAGGAAATTGCTCAGGTAATAGAGCAGAGATAATATTAATTGAAACTGCTAAGGCTATTGCAGCATTTAATCAAAGATATTATGTAACTCAAGAAGATATCAGGGATGCAGCATCTTATGTATTGCCACATAGAATAAAAGAGCCTATAACAGTTGAAGAAATGGAAGAATTTTTAGATGAAAATATGATGGAAAACAACAATGCTAGAAAAGAAGATTATGAGGAATATAGAGATGACTATGATCCAAACAAAGGGTCACTTGAAGAAACTATAAATACAGGGACTAAAGAAGAGATATTAAAAGAAAGTATAGAGGATATAATACCGATTGCTCAAGATATTTCCATAAATATGGAATTTGGCAAAAAAAACAGTAACAAAGGATCGGGAAAAAGAAGTAAGGTAAAGACAGATAGCCATAAGGGAAGATATGTAAGATACAAGCTTCCTAAAGGAAAGGCTAATGATATAGCTTTTGATGCTACCTTTAGGATAGCTGCCTTTAATCAAAAAAATAGAAATAAAATGGAACTAACTGTATGCATAAAACCTCAAGATATAAGAGAGAAGGTTAGAGAAAAACATACGGGAGCTACAATTCTATTTGCAGTAGATGCAAGTGGTTCAATGGGTGCAAGAAGGCGAATGGGAGCTGTGAAAGGAGCAGTACTTTCATTATTGAAAGATGCCTATCAAAAGAGAGATAGTATTGGAATTATTGCTTTTAGAAAAGATAGGGCTGAAATATTATTAAATATTACTAGAAGTGTAGACTTAGCTGAGAAATGTCTTAGGAAACTACCTACAGGAGGAAAAACCCCCTTAGCAGCAGGGCTTTACACCTCCTATCAAATTCTTAAGGCAGATAAAATAAAAAATCCAGATTCCTTGCAATACCTTATTATAGTTTCTGATGGAAAGGCAAATGTTCCATTTAAAACAGAAAATCCTTTAGAAGATGCATTTATCTTAGGGGAAAAGATAAGAAATGAGGGAATTAAAACCATGGTAATTGATACCGAAAAAAATTATATTGAATATGGATTTGCAAAAGAACTGGCTAAGAAGATGAATGGCGAATATATAAAAATCAGTCAATTATCAAAGAATGATGTTGAGACAAGTGTAAAAAGCTTGCTTAATATAAACTAAGACTCAGTTCAGAGGGAGTTTTAACTTCAACTGAACGCTAAGTCGTGTTATCTAGGGGCTATGCAATTCTCATTTTTCACTTATAGAAGTGAAAGCGTGGAATTGTAAGCCATCAGATAAATTAATAACAAAAGGAGAGAAGTCATATGAAAAAGATAGTATCATTATTATTAGTACTTATGTTAACAATGGGAATGGTTGTAGGATGTACAGGGAAAGATAAAAAGGGAGAAGAGAACTTACCAGCAAATAATATTCAAGATGAGAATAATAATCAAGAAAAATCAAAGTTTGAAGAAAAAGATGGTATTTTAGTATATACAGATGTGGAGAATGGACCTTTTGAGGAATCAGGATTAAAAATATCAATTAAAAAAGGTGACGATGGTTATGTTGAATTTATAAAAACAGATTTAGAAGGAAATGAAACAGTAGATTATTATAAATTTGATTATTCAGCCAATAATGTAGAGAAATATTATTATGTTTCAGCAATGGGAACAGCATTTTATTATTATTATGATTTAGAAAAAAATGAATTGGATAAAGTAGAAGATGGGGATCATAATGATAATACTGAGAAAATGAAAAGTTCTGGTAGATGGGATAGTGCTGCTGAAAAAACAAAAGAAGAAGTAAGTATTCTCGAAGATTATTTTAAGGAACAATATAGTATAACAATAAAAGAAGCAGTTCTAGGAAAATAAACATATATAGATAAATGACAAATACCTTTAGTTTGTGTTAGATTTCAGACTAAAGGTATTTTCAGTATAAAATTTAGCATAAATTATATACTAACACAATTCATTGTTTTATGTTAAAATATAATGTGCAGGAAAGTAAAAATCTTGCCAACAGAACCGTCCCCCTGGCAATATTTTACAAAAGAGGAGAGAGTTAAGTGATAATTGAGCATTTTTTGGAAAAGATAATTCCTTATATTACTGGTTCCTTAGAGTCCATTGGGGTGTTCATCATCACAATAGCAGCATTAAGAGGAATTTTTCAATTTATTAAAAATGGATTTGATTTTAGAGATGATGATGTAGCTATTGATTTTGCCAAGGCGATGGCACTTAGTTTAGAGTTTAAGCTAGCAGCGGAAATTATAAAGACAGTAGTAATAAGAACAATAGATGAATTTATTATACTTGCGGCGGTAGCAATACTTAGAGTAGTACTGACATTTGTATTACATTGGGAGTTAAAGAGTGGAGCAAAGACTATAGAACATGCAGAGAAATAAAATTATAAAATTTTATATTATCTAGAGAGAAACATTAACAGCTGGGGGGATATTATGATTAGACCAATTATTATAGATTGCGATCCAGGATTAGATGACTCAATAGCATTGATAGCTGCTCATAAAGTACAGGATACAGAAGTAGTTGGAATAACAACTGTAGCTGGAAATGCTAGTTTAGAAAATACTAGCAAAAATGCATTAAATTTATTACATACAATAGGATGGGAGTTACCAGTTATAATTGGATCAGAACATCCTTTAATTAGAGAGCGGAATTTATCAAATAAAAAAACTGGTATAGGAGAGGTAGTATTACAAGAATCTAATAGAGAATTTTATAAAATAGATGTAACGGATTTTATATATGAAGAAGCTAAAAAGTATGACGGCAACCTAGAGATTCTTGCTTTAGCTCCCATGACCAATATTGCAAAAACACTAATAAGATATCCAGATATAAAACCATTGATTAAGTCTATAACTTTTATGGGTGGAACAACTAGGGCAGGTAATATCACACCATCAGCCGAATTTAATATGTATATAGATCCTCATGCAGTAGATATAGTGTTTAAATCTGGAATACCACTTACTATGGTAGGATTGGATGTAACTAAAAAAGCGTATTTGCAATTAGAAGATATAGATTACTTTAAATCATTTAACAATCCCCATAGTCAATTAATTGCTGAATTTCTTATGGCTATACATAATAGAGAATGTCTATGTGGAGAAAAGGCTATTGAAATCCATGATGCAGTAGCTCTTGCAGTCATGGTTCTGCCGGAACTAGCGAAAAAGAAAAAATTCGGTGTATCAATAGAAATAAACAATAAACAAAGCTTAGGCATGTTGTTATTGGATTATAGGAATATTTCTGATGAAGAAAAGAATATAGATATAGCAATAGATATAGATGTTGATAAGTTTAAAAATTGGTTAAAAGGGTTGAATTGTTAAAAATTGACCCTAAAATCAAAAAACTTAATACAATTAATAATATATTTGATATAATATTATTGTACTATATTTGATAGGAGGGATTCCATGAAAAAGCTTTTAACAGGTAATGAAGCTATTGCAAGAGGAGCTTATGAAGCAGGATGTTTAGTGGCAGCAGCGTATCCAGGTACACCAAGCACTGAAATTCTTGAAAACATCTCACAGTACGAAGAAATATATTCAGAATGGTCCACCAATGAAAAGGTTGCTTTAGAGGTTGGAGCAGGGGCATCCATAGCAGGAGCTAGATCCTTAGTTGCAATGAAACATGTAGGGTTAAACGTGGCAGCAGACCCATTATTTACCATTGCATATGAAGGAGTAAATGGAGGACTTATAGTAATCACTGCTGATGAGCCAGGTATGCATAGTTCACAGAATGAACAAGACAATAGACTATTTGCACCTCATGCAAAAGTAGCTATGGTAGAACCATCAGATAGTCAAGAATGTAAAGATTTTATAAAACATGCTTTTGAAATATCCGAAACTTATGATACTCCAGTGTTATTTAAAGTAACTACTAGGGTTTGTCATAGTAAGGGTGTAGTAGAATTAGGAGAAAGAGTCCCAGTAGGGATAAAGGAGTATGTGAAGGACCCTAAGAAATACATAATGGTACCAGCAAATTCCAAGGCAAAACATATAGAAATGGAAGCAGATAGAATTCCAAAGCTTAGGGAATACTCAAATAATAGTCCATTAAATAAAATCGAATGGAACGATAGAAAAATAGGTATTATAACATCCGGTGCATCATATCTTCATGCAAAGGAAGTATTTGGAGATACGGTTTCTTACTTAAAGGTAGGATTTAGTTGGCCACTACCAGATAAATTATTTAAAGAGTTTAGTGATGGTGTGGACAAACTATATGTAATAGAAGAAAATGAACCTTATATGGAACAATTTATTAAGGCTATGGGAATAGAATGTATTGGAAAAGAAATATTCTCAGTATGTGGAGAAATAAACCCACAAATTATAAGGGAAGTAATGTTAGGTGAAAAAGTAGAAGTTGAACATAAATTAGATTTGGAAGTATCCTCAAGACCACCAGCACTATGTGCAGGATGTCCACATAGAGGTATATTCTATGCATTATCTAAACATAAAAATAAGGTAGTGGTTACATCCGATATAGGCTGCTATACCTTAGGAGCTATGCCGCCACTGGGTATGGGAGATACAGTAATATGTATGGGTGCTGGAATCACTGCAGGTATTGGTTTTGATAAGGTTAACCAAATGGCAGATAGAGGAAAGAAAGTATTTGGTTTTGTAGGAGATTCTACATTCTTCCATTCTGGAATGACAGGGTTAGTTAATGCAGTATATAATAAGAGTAATATGGTTGTTGTAATTCTTGATAATAGAATCACTGCCATGACAGGACATCAGGAAAATCCAGGTACAGGAAAGAATATATCTGGCGTAGAATCACCAATGATCGATATAGAAGGCTTAGTAAAAGCAATAGGAGTAAAGGAAGAAAATATAAGAGTTATAGATCCATATAATATGGATGCAAATACAAATGCAGTAAAGGATGCATTGGAAGCTACAGAGCCATTTGTAATCATTACAAAGCAACCTTGCGCACTTATTAAAGATGTACAAAAAAGAAGAGCAAATTTATATTGTCAAGTAAATCAAGAAAAATGTAGAAAATGTAAGACCTGTTTAAGAATAGGCTGTCCAGCTATATCTATGAAGGATAATGTAGTTAGTATGGATACTGCAATGTGTAATGGCTGTACAGTATGTCTACAAGTATGTCCATTTAAGGCTATAGAATCTTTTGGGGAAGAGGTGATTTAATTGACTAAATCTTTACTTTTAGTAGGTGTAGGAGGGCAAGGTACTATTTTAGTATCTAAAATATTATCAGAAGGACTCTTAGAAGAAGGCTATGATGTAAAAATGTCAGAAATCCATGGTATGGCTCAAAGAGGTGGTAGCGTTACTACTCAAATTAGATTTGGAGATAAGGTATATTCACCAACTATAAATCTAGGAGAAGCAGATGTACTAGTATCCTTCGAAAAACTAGAAGCAGCAAGATACGTACCTCAATTAAAGAAAGATGGAACATTAATAGTTAACGAAGAAGAAATGTGGCCATTACCAGTATTAGCGGGATTTGAAAAATATCCTGAAGGGATAATGGAAGAACTAAAATCTAAAATAAATAATGTGATATCTATAAATGCAAGAAGTATAGCTGAGGAACTTGGTGAGCCAAGATCCCAAAATATTGTAATGTTAGGTCTTATAGTTAAAGCATTAGGCTTAGAAAATATAGATTGGAAGAGTAAAATCAAGAAGTTTCTTCCAGAAAGAGTACATGAAGTAAACATTAAAGCATTTGAAAGAGGAATAAATTCATAAAAATAGTGGATACACCCATATGGGTGTATCCACTATTTTTATGGAACAAAATTTATTAAATATTTGTAACAAATATTAAAATGTGAGAAAAACCAAGAATAAGATAGAGAATCAAAGATAAATAAAGAGAAGTTTATTATTGATAGTCAATATATTATTTATTTTCACTCCTATAGGTCATAGGAGGCATTATTTGAGTTTACATAAGATATAGGAGGAGTATAATAGTTTAGTCAAGGAGTGATTAGTTATGGATGAAATTATCAACAAGATAATAAACATTGATAAGGAAACTGTAAGGATGAAGCTAAAGACTGAAGAAATCATAGGGGATAAGGAAAAGGAATTAAAAGAAACTCTTCAGGAATTAGAAAAAAAATATATGGAAGAAGGTAGATTAGAAGGGGAAAAAACTTACAATGAAATCATAAGAAATGGAGAATCAGAAATCGAAAGGTTGAAATCTCAGGATGTTGAAACCTTAGAAAGAATAGATAAGGTATATAAAGGAAGTAAGGATAAATTAATAGAGGGCCTATGGAATAGTTTATTTAGAGGCAAAGAATAGAGGTAGAATCATGAGCAATGAAAGAAGATTTGCAGCTATAAACACTAAAATAAGAGTTTTACGATCAAAATCATTAGATAGAAAAGATTATATAAATCTGATGGAAAAGAAAAACGTAAAAGAACAAATTGCCTATCTGAAAGAGAATACTATCTATAAGGAAGAATTAAGTAAAATAGAGGAATTAGATAATATTCAGCAGGTGGAAATAGAGCTAGAACGTCACCTAATAAACCAATTTGAAAAAATAATAAGATATTTTACTGACGACTATAGAAAACTATTCAGAGCTTTAATGCTAAGGTATGAGATTGAGGACCTAAAACTATATCTAAGAGCATTAGAGAGAAAAGAGGACCTTAATAAAATAGAAGGCTTAAGCTTACTAAAGGAAAAATATTATAGTTTTAATCTAAAAAAATTGAAATCTTCTCATAGTATAGAAGAGTTTATCGAAAACTTGAAGGGAACTATTTACTATGATGCTTTAAACACTTACAAAGAAGAAGAACATGCAAAGATTATATTTTATATGGAGATGAATTTAGATAGACTATACTTTAATTCTTTAAAATCTGAATCTAAGAATCTAAAGAAGGAAGATAGAATAATATTCGAAAAAATCCTTGGAATAAACGAAGATTTATTAAATATTGAATGGATTTATAGAGGTATTAAATTCTATAACTTACTTCCAGAGGAGTTAATAAACTTTACATTACCCAATGGATATGAATTTAATTATAAGAAATTAAAAAAGATGTGCTACTCAACAGAGGAAGAATTAAAAGAAATAGTTTTACAGACAGAGTATGATTTCTTATTTGATACTGAAAAAGATGTAGATTTATACATGGAAAGAAGAATTCAAAGATATTTGTATTATAGATTTTTAAATGCCTTTAAAAAAGCAAAATTAGATATAACTTTATCCATTGCTTATATTCATCTTTTAGAGTATGAAATAAGAGATATTATTTCTATGTTGGAAGCTAAAAAATATGGATTAACTTTACAAGAAACAAAAAATTATTTAGTAAGGAAAGTCGAAGGAAGTGATGAGTAATGTCTGTTGAAAAGATGACCATGATGAATGTCATCGGAAATATCTCAGATGTAGATAATGTGTTAAAAGATATAATTCTATCAGGTAAAGTAGATTTAGTATCTGCATTATCACAAATAGAAGATAATAGTTTCGTTTTTAATGTAAAGGATGAAAATCTAGAGAAAGTTATAGATTTAAACTATATTACATCCTTTTCAAAGGATAAAAACTATGAAGAACTTCTTAAAAAAGGGGAAGAATTAGAATCAATTTTAAATATGAAATCTAATTATATGGAATCTAATCTAAAGGTGGATATAGATATACTCAAGGCATCTGATGAATTGAGCCGTATATATGAAGAAGTAAAGATGCCTAGTGAAGAGTTAAAGAAAGCTCAAGAAGAACTAGGAGAAATTGAAGATTTTTACAAAAGCTTTTCTAATATTAGGGATATCAATATTCCCATAGAGAATTTAAGAAGTCTATCACATTTTGATTTTAGATTTGGAATTCTATCTAAAGAAGATAGAATAAAGCTTAAGAAAAATTATGAGAATATCTTAGCGATTATCCTTCATACTGGAACTGGAAAGGAAGGAGAAGTTTATTTAACTATATATCCTTCAAACATAAGAGAAGAAATGAATAGAATTCTAAGATCCTTGAATTTTAAAGAAATCCAAGTTCCAGAGGAGTATAAGGGAACACCAATAGAGATGGTTAAGTACCTAAAGGCTAAGAAAGAAAGATTACAAAAAGATATAGACTCTTTGGAAAGAAAATTATCTAATTTAAAAGAAATTCATCAAGATGCAATTATATCAGCAGTGAATCAATTAAAAACAAAGGAAAAAATAGAGGATATTAAAGAAGAATTAGCTAGATCTAATAAGTTCTTCTATCTTTCAGGATGGGTGTCTAAGAAGGATAAAGAAAAGCTTGGAGAAATCCTAAAAGGATATAAGGATATGCTAGTGATGTTTAAGGATGAAACAGACCTTACGCCTCCTACTAAACTTAGAAATATCTGGCTTTTTAAACCTTTTGAATCTTTAGTTAAGATGTATGGAATGCCATCTTATAACGAACTAGACCCTACTCCATTTTTGTCTCTTTCCTATATGTTTTTATTTGGAGCTATGTTTGGAGATTTGGGGCAAGGCCTTATATTACTTTTAGGAGGAGTACTTCTAGGTCGTAAAAACAAAATGTTTGGTGGATTATTAGGGCGTCTAGGGCTTAGTTCCATGGTATTCGGAACTTTATACGGGGCAGTATTCGGCATAGAAACTATTTTGCCAGCACTTTTAATTAAGCCCTTTGAAAATATTAATACTGTTTTAGTATCAGCTATATTTATAGGTATAGCACTTATACTTATATCCTATATCTATGGAATGATAAATAGTGTCAAAAGAAAAGACATGGAAGATGGTTTATTTGGAAAAGAAGGCTTAGCAGGATTTTTATTTTATCTATGTTTGCTTATTTTAATAGGTGGAAATCTTTTAAAGAAACCTATACTCTCCATGGAGGTAGGTGTAGTAATTATTATACTATGTATAGCTGTCATGGTATTTAAACAACCATTGACTCACTTAATAAAGGGTAAACGTCCTCTTCATGGTGAAGATATTACTGGATACTATATAGAATCTGTATTTTCTATTATAGAGACTTTACTCAGTATGCTAAGTGGTACAGTATCTTTCATTAGGGTAGGAGCCTTTGCTTTAACTCACGTTGGCTTATTTATAGCCTTTGAGACCATAGGTCATATGATAGGAACTACGGCAGGTAATATCATAGTACTGATTATAGGTAACATTGTAATCATAGGTATGGAGGGACTTATAGTATTTATTCAAGGTCTAAGACTTCAATACTATGAGCTATTCAGCAGATATTACAAGGGTGAAGGCAGGGAATTTAAACCTGTAAATATTAAATAATTAGGAGGAATTGAAATGCAATTTATATTAGTATCAACAACTTTAATGGTTTTATTAACTATAGGAACTGGAATTTTTATGATTTACAAGAATGTAGAAGGTAATAGAAAAACTCTTAAAAAGATTTTAAGAACAAATCTATATGTGTTTTTACCAATACTTGTTGCAGCTATAATTACTTTAGTACCAGGAGCAATCAATGCTGAAACTACTGGTTCAGCAGCACCATCAGGACTTGGATTTCTTGCAGCAGCATTATCAACAGGTTTAGCAACTGTAGGTGCCGGATATGCAGTTGCCGTAGTAGGTTCTTCAGCTCTTGGAGCTGTTTCTGAAGACTCAAGCATATTAGGTAAGACTTTAATATTCGTAGGTCTTGCAGAAGGTATTGCTATCTACGGTCTTATAGTATCTATCCTAATCCTAGGAAGGTTATAATATGAAATCCTTTTTAATCAGCCATAATAAGGATACAATTATAGGCCTAAGGTTGGCAGGAATAGAAGGGATTTTAGCAGAGACAAAGGAAGAAGTTGAATTCTATTTTTCTAAGGCCGTTGAAGATCCTAATATTGGGATTATCATCATAACAGAAAAAATATTTGAAGAGATGAAGGAAAAGGTATTAGAGCTTAAGAGAAGTGGAAATTCCCAACTTATAGCTACTATTCCAGATAGAACTGGCCTAAGGGATAAAAACTTTATAATGAGATATATAAAAGAATCCATAGGTATAAAAATTTAGGTGGTGATTCGATGATTACTCTTGATGATAAACTAGATATTTTCCATAAGGTAGTATTTAAAGAAGAAGAGGAAAAATGTAAAAAAGCATTAGAAGAATTAGAAGAGAAAAACAGATCCATATTAGAAGAGAAAAAAATAGAGCTTGCAAAGAGAAAAGAAGAAATAATAAATAGAAGAAGAATCTTGGCAGAAACTCAAAAAAATGAGATGCTTTCTAAGGCTACTCAAGAAAACAGAGGAAAAATTCTTGAAAAAAGGGAAGAAGTTTTAAGGGATTTGATTTCTTCTTTAGAAGATAGAGCCAGAGAATTTGTATTATCTCATGATTATAATGATTATGTTCTTAGCAAAATTGAAGATTTAATTAGAGAAATAGATGAAAAAGAGATAATAATTGGATTGAAGGAAAAAGATAAAGTAAATCTAGAAGATTCTATTCTCAATTTAGGTAAAGAGAATAATAAAGACATATTCTTTAATATTGTTGTGTCAGATATAATTGGAGGATTTATATTGTCAGATAAAGATATGAGTTATAATCTAGACAATAGCTTTAAGACTATTATTGAAGAAAATAGATATCTAATAGGTAAGAGATTATATTCATCTCTAGAAAAGACAGGTGGTTTAAATGGATAATTTAACAGGAAAAATAGCTATGATAAATGGTCCAGTAATACTTGGAGAGAGCATGACTGGATTTAAGATGAGAGAGATGGTATTAGTAGGAGAAAAGAAGCTAATCGGTGAAATCATATCCATAGATGGTGATAGTGGTACAGTGCAAGTATATGAAGAAACAGAGGGTCTAAAAAGAGGAGAAGTAATAGTATCAACTGGTAAGCCGCTTTCTCTAAAGCTAGGACCAGGTATGCTTGGTAATATGTTTGATGGTATTCAAAGACCACTTAAGAAAATAAGAGATGACTTTGGCAGCTTTATCCCAGAAGGTATAGGACTTATATCAATAGATGAAGAAAAACTTTGGGAAGTAAACTTAAATGTAAATCTTGGGGACTATCTGAGAGAAGGAGAAATATTTGGGACTGTACAAGAAACTTCTTTGATTACTCACAAGCTTTTAGTTCCTGTAGGATTGGAGGGTAAAGTCCTAAAGGTAGTCAAAAACGGAAGATACAATATTGAAGAAAGGTTGGTTGAAATAGAAGATAATGGAGGAAATAGACATTTCCTTAAAATGTATCAAGAATGGCCCGTTAGAATTTCGAGACCTGCTAAAGAGAGATTGCCTATAGATAAGCTATTGGTTACAGGACAAAGAGTATTAGATATATTCTTTCCTATAGCTAAGGGCGGAACAGCAGCAATACCTGGTGGCTTTGGTACGGGAAAGACTATGACTCAGCACCAATTAGCAAAATGGTCAGATGCAGATATTATTGTTTATATTGGCTGTGGTGAAAGAGGAAACGAAATGACAGAGGTACTAGAGGATTTTCCAGAACTTATAGATCCTAAGACAGGCAAACCTATAATGGAAAGAACTGTTCTTATAGCTAATACATCTAATATGCCTGTAGCTGCAAGGGAAGCCAGCATATATACAGGAATTACCATGGCAGAGTATTTTAGAGATATGGGATACCATGTGGCTATAATGGCAGACTCTACTTCTCGTTGGGCAGAAGCCCTGAGAGAGATATCAGGAAGGTTGGAAGAAATGCCTGCTGAGGAAGGATATCCAGCATATCTACCCTCAAGACTTGCTCAATTCTACGAAAGGGCAGGATATGTAAGCACTCTATCTGGAAAAGAAGGTTCTGTAACTATAATAGGAGCGGTTTCTCCGGCAGGAGGAGATTTCTCTGAGCCAGTTACAGAAAATACTAAGAGATTTGTCAATGTATTCTTAGGATTAGATAGAGAATTAGCTTATTCAAGACATTATCCAGCTATTAATTGGTTAAATAGTTATAGTGGATATATGGAAATGTTAAAGACCTACTATGAAATGGAACTAAATGAAGAAGTAGGAGAGCTTCGTGGAAAGATGCTAAGACTTTTATTTGAGGAAAGCAGACTTCTTGAAATAGTTCTTTTAGTTGGAGAAGATGTTCTACCAGATGACCAAAGATTGATTCTAGAGATTGCTAGGGTAATTAAAATAGGATTTTTACAACAAAATGCTTTCCATAAAGAAGATACTTATGTACCTTTAAGAAAGCAGCTAGAAATGTTAAAGACTATTGATTTACTATATGAAAGAGGTCTACAAGCCATAAAGAAAGATATCCCAATTTCTCAGGTTAGAAACGGAGAACTTTATGGTGAGATCATAAAGATGAAATATTCTATACCCAACGAAGATATAGATAAAATAGAAGAGCTTAAAAATATGATAAACGATTTTTATAATAAATTAGAATTAGACTATTCTAAATAGTAGGTGATGAAGTGAAAAAGGAATATTTAGTATTAGATAAAGTTGAAGGAGCTCTTATAGAGCTATCAAAGGTTCATGCAGTTGGATATGGAGAAATAGTACAGGTAGAAAACAATTTAGGCGAAAAGAAACTAGGCAGAGTTATTAAAATAGATGGAGACAAAGTAGTAGTGCAGGTTTTTGGTTCTACCTTAGGTCATTCAGTGGAGAATACTAAGGTAAGCTTTGAAGGAAGACCCTTTGAAATTCCATTATCTAAGGATATACTAGGAAGAACTTTCAATGGTGTAGGTATGCCTATAGATAATGGTGGAGATATATATGCTGATAAGTTCTATAATGTAAATGGTAGACCTATAAACCCAGTTTCCAGAGAATATCCAAGGGACTATATTCAAACAGGGATATCGTCTATAGATGGGCTTATAACCTTAATCAGAGGACAAAAGTTACCTATATTTTCAGGCTCAGGTTTACCTCATAATGAACTAGCTGCTCAAATAGTTAGGCAGGCAAAGATTAAGGTAAAGGGAGAGGAAAGAGATAATTTCTCCATAGTCTTTGCAGCAATAGGTGTAAAACATGATGAGGCATTTTTCTTTAAAGAAGCCTTTAAAAAAGCAGGAGTTCAGAATAAGGTAGTTATGTATATTAACTATGCAGATGACCCTATAATGGAAAGAATAATAGCACCAAGAGCTGCTCTTACAGCAGCAGAATATCTGGCATTCGAAGAAAATCAACACGTATTAGTTATAATGACAGATATAACTAGTTATGGTGAAGCGCTTAGAGAAGTTTCATCTTTAAGAGAAGAAGTACCTAGTAGAAGGGGCTATCCAGGATACCTTTATTCTGACTTAGCATCTCTTTATGAAAGGGCAGGTATGTTAAAGGATAGGGAAGGCTCTGTAACACTAATACCAATACTCACAATGCCAAATGATGATATAACTCACCCTATACCAGATTTAACTGGATATATAACAGAGGGGCAGATTGTATTGTCAAGGGAATTACATCAAAAAAATATCTATCCTCCCATAAATGTACTTCCTTCACTATCAAGACTTATGAAGGACGGTATAGGTGAAGGATATACAAGGGAAGATCATCCAGATGTATCCAATCAATTGTTCTCTGCCTACTCCAAGGTTCAAGAAGTCAGGGCATTGGCACAAATAGTCGGAGAAGACGATTTATCTGATAAGGATAAGAAATACATGAAATTTGGAGAAGCCTTTGAAGAAAATTTTGTTACCCAAAGCTATGTGGAAAACAGAGATATAGAGAATACATTAGAGCTATCTTGGAAAACTCTTTCCTTATTATCTCAGGAAGAATTAGATAGATTGAAACCAGCCTTAATAGAAAAGTATATGAAATAAGGTGATTAAATGGCAGTATATAAATTGACGCCTACAAAGGCAAACTTGATAAAATCCAAGAATTCCCTCCAGTTTGCAAAAAAAGGCTATGAGCTATTAGATAGAAAGAGAACAGTTCTCATAAGAGAAATGATGTCTCTAATAGATAAAGCAAGTGAATTACAAGAAAGAATAGATACTGAATTTAAACAAGCCTATGAGGCTTTAAAATTAGCCAATATAACAATGGGTACTGAATCTGTAGAGGAGATAGCAGGCTCCATTGAGAAGGAACAAGATTTCCATATATTATTTAAATCTGTAATGGGAGTAGAAGTTCCCATGATAAAGAGGGAAGATACTAAGCTTACAACGGAATATGGATTTTTCAGAACAAATCCAGCTTTTGACAAAGCAGTATTAAACTTTTCAGATATAAGAAAACTTATTTACGATTTAGCAGAAATAGAAAATTCGGTATATAAATTAGCAATGGAAATAAAAAAGACTCAAAAAAGAGCTAACGCTCTAGATAAAATCCAAATCCCTAAATATACTACAACTATTAAGTATATTGAAGAAGTATTAGAAGAAAAGGAAAGGGAGGACTTCTTTAGGCTTAAGAAGGTTAAAGGGAAATAAAGAATTATAAATAAAAGGTTTAACAGCCTTCTGAAAGTGCTCATATGAGCACTTTACTTTTTTAGTTTCTTTATAAGCCATTTAAATAAATATACACTATTATATGCCAATGTAAAGACTACTATTGAAAACCAGTCAATTTCATAAAAGCTCTTTTTGAATATTAAAGAAAGAAGTATATAACCTATAATAACTATTAGTGAGTGTATAATTGCTTCTTTTATTGTAATCACCCCTGAGGATTATATTTTGTATACTCTCTAGAAGCCTAAGAGTTTAAATTAGCTTTACCTTATTACTTATATTCAAATATCATTCTTTATTTATAATTATTATAATAAATCAAACTAAAAATAGTTGAAATTTAGATTAAGTGGTCGTTTCTTGGACTGAGTGGTTATTCAAATGAAGAATAATAGTAACTGAGTATTCCTTATCATCTTTCTTTATATCTATATAACCATCATATTTATCTACAATATCTTTTATTATACTAAGGCCATATCCAGAGGAGATATACTGCTTTTTATTAAAGTATATTTTTTTAGTGGAATTATCTTTAGCCGGATTATAACTATTTTTAATCTTATAACATAAGAAATTTTCATCAGGATATAGCTCTATATAGATATATCTATTTTTTTCATTACAATTTAGACAAGCCTCTATTGCATTGTCTATGGTATTAAACAATATAGAGCTTAAGTCCATATCATCGATACTTACTTTAGGAGGAGCTATTGCCTTTATATCAAAATCTATACCCTGCATAATACCTTCTGCATATTTATCATTTAATACTATATCTATTAATTTATTTCCGGTATTTATTGTATTAGGAATTGACTTAAGTTTATCTTTTATTGAATTAATATATTCAATATGAGTATCATTTTCCATCTTATTCATTTCTTCCAAGACTTTAACATGATTTCCCATATCATGCCATATCTTAGATAAAGTATCATTTCTTAATTCAGCATTAGCTATAAACTTTTCATATGATTTATTATAAATTCTTTTATTAGTCTCTTTCTGTAAATTGATATAAAAATCATTTGCATTGAAATACATTGTCAAAGAGCCTAGGCTAATGAATAATGTCAATAGACATATAATAAATAAGATGAATATAATACTTTTTGAAGATAAATCCAAACTAGCATAAAATATTAAGAGCATTGAAACCGTAGATAAAAATAATATTGATATAATTATGTAGTTTAAAATCTTTGGAAGAATAATCTTTGTGTTTAAAAATTTTCTATTAATTAGTGTAGAGATTAGTATATATAAGAATTTACTAATTATTGCTAAAAAGAAGTAAGTATATTTTAATTGTAAGTTTTCTACAGATTTATCTAAAATCCTTGAGGCTAATAAAGTAACTAATAGTTCAGATATAATGAGTATAAAATAATACATTACAATGATTAATATTAGTTGATAAGATTTAAGATCATATAAGAGAGTTGTTAAAGATAATAGTAATATAGCTATGACAATTATTTTAATATATGGAGTTATTTCAAATTGAGTCAACAAAGATGCAACAATAGATACTATAACAATTACAAATAGTATCAATAAGTTTATAATTCTTCTTGTAATTTCTAAATTTAGACAATATGCTTATAAAAAGTATTCCATCCATTATAGAAAACAAAAAGCTTAGTGTAATATCAAGATTTTTCATGATTACCCCTCTCTTTTAGATGAAATGTATCTATAGAATTCCTTTTTAAAATCATTGAATCTTCTTCTTGCAATATATAGAGTATCATCATTAGAAAGTATGATCTTATCATCTATAAGATCTTTTATATGGTTAAGATTAATCATAATTCCCCTATATATTTCATAAAAATTTTTTTCTGTTAGATTATAAGGCATATCCTTTAAAGAACGATAATTCGAAATATGAGTATTATCTGTAGTATGTATAATCACACGTCTGTCTAACACTTCAAAATATATGATATCATAGAGCTTGAGATAAATATTATTATCTCCTATAGGAAATGAGTATTTTTGGGTTAAATATTCCAACTTTTTAATCAATGAATCAAGGATTAAATCTACTTCTTTATGGAAATGACTTTTTCTAATAAAATGAAATATTGTTAAGTCTAAAGCTTCATATACTTTTTCATTTAAATATGTGATGAATATAAATATGATACTTTCATCTAGTTTCCTAATTTTTCGTGCTGTTTCTATTCCACTTAACCCTGGTAACTCTATATCGAAGAAAATGATATCATATTTCTCCTTATAATTTAACATATTATCAAGAATATCTTCTCCTGAGTAAAAGCAGCCTATATGGCATTTTATATTATAGTGAAAAAATTTTCTTTGAATAATTGATTCTAACTCCAATGAAAAATCTCTATTATCCTCACAAATGGCAATTCTGAACATAGGTATCCCCCCTAAATAACCGTTCAGTCCAAAAAAAGACCACTTACTCCAAATTCAAACTATTCCAAATTTTATCTGTTATAATTATTATAAAGGAAAGAGGTTAGGATTGAAAGTGGCAGGTCAATTTATTAGAAGTTGTATTTTGCAGTCTACAATGGATAAAGATGAGATTGAAGTAATCTCTTATGGAATTAAAATAATAGAAACTAGCATTCTAACATCTTTAGTTATAATTTTAATTGGAATGATTATGGGACAAACTGTATCTGCCATTATCTATTTAAGTGTATTGATTTTATTTAGGAGAAATATAAGTGGATATCATAGTAAGACATACTTGGAATGCTTACTTATCACAAATTTAAATTTCATAATAATATTTCTAGAAAAATGATTGTAGCAGGATTTAAAAGAAATTATAGAGATGATATTTATTCTATAATAAAAACATATATTGCTAAACCTACAGTACATAAAAATAGAATTGTAAAGGATGAGATTATAAATGAGGGTAATATAAAAAGGCACAAGTGGTTAAGTATTATTTTAGCTTTAGCAACAATATGTCATATACTAACAGTATTAGGTTTATTAAATGAAATTAATTACTTCTTTGCCATTAGCAGTTTTTTAATGGTAATGGTATTAAGTATTAATAATAAAACTAGAGAGGAGGAAGAGAGGTGAAGTGAAGAAGGTTTTAACTAGGGGGATAGAGGAGGAAATAAGTAAGATAGCAAAGAAAATTGAAGAGTAATCATCAAGTACGGTTTCTACATTTTGTATTATGAGACTAAGGCACCGAAGACGTTCCTTTAAAGTGATCAATATATCAACTATACTTCTTGGTTAATATCTTTCTAAGATAAACACATAATATAAATATAAAGCTTTACTTTTTATCAAGATTAGGTATTTGAAAAAGTATTTTATCTGTTTGTTAATCAAATTGTATAATTAAAGGAGGTTTTATTCTTGAAAAGAATAAAAATGTTAAGTATACTATCAGCAATATTAATTTTAATACCAACTATTGGAGTTGCGACAGAGTATGAGGAAAAGGAATTAACATTATTAGATAGATTAATGCATGAGCCAGCTTATTCAGTTTTAGAAATTGATGATCAAAACAATTTTAACACAAAGAATATTAAAACTATATCAATTAAAGAAACTAGAAAATTATCCGATGAAGAATTATATAAGATTGCTGAAAACAATTTGAGAGAAGTAATACTACAGCAAAAAAATGGTGCTAGGATAGTTTGGAATGACAATATCTTAGAAAGTAAGATAAAAGAAGAATTTCCACATGTTTATGCAGAAATTAAATCAAATAATTTAATTAAAAAAGAATTCAAAATAGAAGAGCTGGAGTCCGCTAGTTTAAGTGGTTCAAAAACACAATCATTCACTCATACCGTATACTCATATTTAGGACTTAGGCTGTTTTCCATAACATTACAAGCTACATGGTCATGGGAGGTCGCTAGAGTTTACAATGTCAGAAATATTAGAACTAGCGGAGAATCACATGATGTTTTATGGTCATATGCAAAAACAGTGTTTAGTAGAGGATATTATAGAACAGAACCGTGGGGAGAAGAAGTTTATGCACATGATTTTCAAGCTCATTTTAAAAGATCTACATTAGGGGGTGCCAATGCATATCCTGAAATAGGAGTAGAATTATATCCTGGAACTGCCAGTATAGTATTTACAGATGATGGAATTTAAAAACAAATAGAATATTCTGATATGATCCTGTTGTGAAAGATGGTTAAAGTAATAAAAGCTTTAGACTGAACTTGATTAGGTAGACTTGATAAATAGTCTACCTAATCAAGTTCAGTTTTTCATATTCTCAATGAGATAAATATCCAAGATTAGAATGCCTTCTCCTTCTATTAAAAAATAATTCTATATATTCAAATATAGCCTTTTACCTTCTTCTCGTATAGTAAGAACTTTGTTATCGTCCATCATTTCTGTCTCTAATGATTTATTGAAGGGTTCTATAATGGCATTATCATGAAGATTACTAGTATTGCTCATACTGGAGATGATACCACGTTTTCCAATCTTAGCCTGATATTTTTTACTAATAAATTAAGACAATCTATCTGTATGTATAATAAGACCTGCATTAGTTGACTCATTCCATAGAGCTGATCCTAAGGTATATATAACTAATGACTCTCTCATGTTTTTATTCATTAGCCTACAACTTTACTAGTATATACATACATATAAGCCATAAGATATAGAGAGCCTTCTTTAGTAGGAATATATGTTATATCATCAGCCCATGTTTCCATAGTGATAGGGGATTTCAACGCACACCAAAAGCATTTAAAAAGAAACTGGATGATGTAAGAATGATACAAAACATGTTTAGGATATCAAAATGTGTAGATAATGATCCGAATGAAGAATTCTGGAGGATATTGAAATCTGAACTGTATTGCCTTAAGAAATTTAACTCACATGACGAACTAGAACAAGTAACCATCAATTATATAGATTATTACAATAGTCATAGATATCAAAAACTACTGAACTGTATGATACTTTTGGAATACAGAGAATACTTGAAAATTATAGCTATATAGAAATATCGTCAACCATAAGATATGATTTGCTACATAAGACTTGAGTTTGTAAAAAAATTGTGTAATCAATACATATTCTTCTTGGTTAATAATTGGAAGAGACAAATAATCAATTAAATTATAAGGTAGAGTAATTTAATGTTGAAAATTTCTAAGGAAGAATTAGAAGTAGAAATGGTGAATTCGAATTCAAAAGAGTATCAAAACATCAAAGAAATATCAACGCTATTGTCACTACTTGGTATGTTGTAGGAATGGCTACTAGGGATATATCTGAATAGATAAAAAGATATATGATGATATATCAACTAAGGCTATATCTAATATAACAAATAGGATTATCCCGATTGTTACAGAATGGCAGAACAGACCTATTCAGAGTATCCACTTATTTGTTTTCATAGATACAAGGTATGTGGAGATAAACAAATTGTAGTAAAGGCGGCTTATGGGATATCGGATGTAAGCATAGATAAAGAAAAATAAGTTCTTGGGATATAGATTAGATCAAATGAAAATAGCAAATTTTTACTATTAGTATTAAATGACTTAAAAGATAAAAGCGCTTAAGATGTATTGGTATTCTATGTACAAATATTTAATAGGCCCAAAGAAGCAATAGACATAGCATACCCATTTGTTAAGATAAAAAGATTTATAATTTACCAAACGGGAGTAAGTATGAAATATATCTCATACAAGGATAGGAAGTAATCTGTAGCTAACTTGAATAAGGTATGACGAGCTTTAAATGAAATTGAAAAGCATATTAAAACTTGTAGAATATAGGGGAGAGGTGGAAAATAAATATTCTAATGTAATTAATGATTGGGAAGATAAATAGGATAATCTTGGCATTTCTATACTATATCAGAAAGATAACTTGTACATGAAATATAATAGAAAGCTTGCACAGTCAATTTAGAAAAGTAATCAAAACAAGATTAATATTTCTAAATGATAAAATTACCTTAAAAATTCTATACTTAGAAACAGAGAAGGTTAATAATAAATAGAACAGAGCATATACTAACTGTGATTTAGTAGTAAGTTAGTTGAAGGTATTATTTTGAAAAAATATTAGGTAAAGTAGTATAGAATGAACGCTAGATTTCTGGACTCCTAAGGTTTATCACATTGATTTTATTAGGAACGGATAAAAGAAGACGGACAATCAATAACTATCCGTTCTTGTGGCAAATCCAATAGCTACTCAGGTTGCTTCTCCAGCATCTCCTTATCGTGCTATTGAATAAGATTAACTATATTATTATAAAGCATTAGAAATAATATAGTATAAAGGATATTTAATAAATAAAAAGTCAACTTAACTCTATATTTTATCGATTTGTATCTTTTAACCAGTTATTAGCCAAAGAATGATAATACACAAAATTATTTACATAGCCTTATTTTTTCTACTGTCTACTTAGCAGGAATCATTTCATTCTCTATTTATTTTTATTTTTTTTAAATATTATAAGACGATAAAGGCCAAACCCTATAAGTATACATAATGAAATTAATATTATTATATATTCAACTATTCCTATTCTTCCTAACAATAATCTCCCTCCTATAATTAAATTTCTAAATATTATTATATTCAACCTTCTACTCATATCTTTCAATCATATAATTTATATCATTTCTTTTAATCTTCTTTAACTTTCTTTAACCTCCTCATCTATCAAATTTTCGTTTACTTGCCCGTCTTCATTTCTAATTATAAAATTCTTGTTACCTATATTATATATTCTACATAGATAAATTTTCTCCTTCTTTTTTGCCTATAGTATTAAAAATAATTAATTAATTTATTTAAATAATAGGAATAAAAGTACTGTTTAGATTTTGGGTAATCTTATTAATTGATAGTATATTTTTGATTTGTCGTCTATATCTTTTCATTACAAATACAAGGCCTTGTAGATAAAAACTTAATAATCAGGACTAAAAAGAAGTAATAATATTCTAAATGTGAGTTTTCCGTAGAATTAACTAAAATTCTAATACAAATAAAAGGACCAATAATTCAGATACGATTAATATATTATAATTGTTATAATACGTTGAAAAAGCTTGATATTATATAAGAATATTGCTAAAAACAGTAAAATTGAAATTCAATTTAGGAAGTAATTCTAAACTAAGCTAATATGGATATAATACCGTAATTCCTTTATATATCTTAAAAAATTCTCTTCTGATAAAATATATGGAATATCTTCTAAAATATGATAGTTTGAGATATAGGTAGTATTTATAATGCATATAACCACATGTCTGCCCGATACTTAAAAAGCATAATATGATGGACGTTAGATAAATATTGTTATCATCTATAGGAAGTAAGTATTTTTCAGCTAAATATTTAATCCCTTTGATCAATGAATCAAGGACGGAATCTATTTTTTTCTGGAAATGGCTTATTCTAATTAAATGAAATATTATCAAGTATAAATCTTTACATATCTTTTTATTAAAACATGTAATGAATATAAAAATGATATCATTGTCTAACTTTCTAATTTTACGTGTGATTTCTATTTCATTTAATTTAGATAGTTTTACATCGAAAAAGATAATGCCCTATTTCCCCTCATAATTTAACATATTATCAAGAATATCTTCTTCTGAGTAAAAGCAGCCTATATGGCATTTTATATTATAGTGAAAAAATTTTCTTTGAATAATTGATTCTAACTCCAATGAAAAATCTCTATTATCCTCACAAATGGCAATTCTGAACATAGGTATCCCCCCTAAATAACCGTTCAGTCCAAAAAAAGACCACTTACTCCAAATTCAAACTATTCCAAATTTTATCTGTTATAATTATTATAAAGGAAAGAGGTTAGGATTGAAAGTGGCAGGTCAATTTATTAGAAGTTGTATTTTGCAGTCTACAATGGATAAAGATGAGATTGAAGTAATCTCTTATGGAATTAAAATAATAGAAACTAGCATTCTAACATCTTTAGTTATAATTTTAATTGGAATGATTATGGGACAAACTGTATCTGCCATTATCTATTTAAGTGTATTGATTTTATTTAGGAGAAATATAAGTGGATATCATAGTAAGACATAC